>VFLF01000738.1 GCA_009885185.1 Nitrosomonadales bacterium
GCTATACCGTGCTCGTAACCGGCGACGTGCCAATCACCTCCGCCCACTTGCTCAACAAGGTTCCCTACGATGCGGAGAAATCCTTTGCGCCGGTCAATCAAATTGCGGCCGGCCCCAACGTGATCTGTTCGCACCCCAACTTCGCGGCGCAGAGCGTCAAGGAGTTGATTGCGCTGGCGCGATCAAGGCCGGGCGAGCTGCGCTATGCCACGTCGGGCATCGGTGGCGTCAATCATTTTGGCGGCGAATTGTTCAACCAGTTGGCCAAGGTGAAACTCATCCACGTGCCCTACAAGGGCGGCGGCCCGTCGATGATGGATGTGATGTCGGGCCAGGTCGAGGTGGTCTTCGGCACGCTGATTCAGGCGCTGCCGCACATCCGCAGCGGCAAACTCAAGCCGCTCGGTGTTGGCTCGGTAAAGCCCTCGCCGCTAATACCCAAAGTGCCGACCATCGCCGAAAGCGTGCCCGGTTACGATGGCAGCATCTGGTGGGGTTTACTCGCGCCCGCGGGCGTGCCGGCGCCGATCGTGAGCCTGCTCAATCGCGAGATCAACACCATCCTCGGCGACCCGGAAATGGCCAAACGCCTGTCGGCCGAGGCCGCCGATCCGGTGATTGCCACGCCGGAGGCCTTCGGCAAGCTCATCGCGAATGATCTTGCCAAGTGGAGCCGCATCGCCAAACAGTCCGGCATACGCGCCGAGTAGCGAACACCGGAAAGAAAGACCGAGGACAGTATGGCCACGACCCAACGCGCGCCCGCGGCGCCCGAACAAACAATCGACGCGTTCATCGCGCTGTCGCAATCGCTGCGCTGGGAACAGGTGCCGGAGGCCACGCGCGCGAACGTGCGACGCGAACTGCTGGATTATCTCGGCGCCGCCATCGCCGGGCGCGCGGCGGCCGGCATGCCGCCGTGGTTGAAGGTCTTGATTGATATGGGCGGACGACCGGACGCGCGGGTGATCGGCGGGCCGCGCGTGCCGGCGACGACCGCGGCGCTGTGCAATGGCTACTATGGTCACGTGCTGGAGTTCGACGACACGCATGACGAAGCGGCGCTGCATGCCGGCTCGGCGGCGATACCGGCGGCGTTCGCCGTGGCGGGCCTGCGCGGCGCGGTGAGCGGCAAGGAGCTTTGCGAGGCGGTGCTGCTGGGCATCGAACTCACCTGCCGGCTGGGTGTGGCGACGCGGTTGAATCTGGTCGAGGGCGGCTGGATTTACACCGCGCTGATGGGGCATTTTGGCGCGACACTGGCCGCCGCGCGGCTCATCGATCCGCGCGCGGAGGCGCTGCGTAATTCGCTGGGCATCGTGTATTGCCTCGCCAGCGGCAACCATCAATCCACGCGCGAAGGCGCGCCGACCAAACATGTGCAGCCCGGCTTCGCGGCGGCGAATGCGGTCACTGCCGCGCTGATGGGCAGCACCGGTTTGCCCGGCGTTAAACACCCGCTTACCGGCGAAGATGGATTAAGCCGGGTTTATCTGCACGAGCGCTTCGAGCCGGCCCGCGCCGTGCGCGGACTGGGCATGGAATGGGAATTCGACCGCCTGTCGATCAAGCCGTATCCGAGCTGCCGCTTTACGCATCCGGCGATCAGTGCGGCGCTTGAGTTGCACGCCAAGCTGGGCGGCGACGTTGAAAAAATCGAGCGCGTCGAACTGGTGATCGGGCCGCAGGAACTCGATGTGGTTGGCCGCGACTCCGCCGAAAAGCGCACACCGCAAACGCGCGTCAATGCGCAGTTCAGCGTGTATTGGTGCGTGGCAAATGTGTTGGCTTATGGTGAAGTGACGCCCAAGCAGCTTGCCGAGGAGATTCCGCCTTCGCCCAGGCTCGCTGCATGGATCGCGAAAATCAGCGCGGCGCCTTATGCCGATGCCAATGCCGCCCAGTGCGTCATCGGCGGTTGCACGATCCGCGCGCATGGCTCTTTCGGCGTGTGTGAAGTGACGCAAACGAGTGCGAAGGGCCATCCCGATAATCCGTTAAGCGATGAAGAACTGCTCGCGAAGTTCAAGGCCAATCTGCGCTACGCGAAGGTAGCCGATGCGCGAGCCGAGGAACTCGCCGACGCCATCTTGAATATCGACAGCCTGTCGGACGTGCTGCCGCTGGCCGATGCTATTGCGGGCGCGGTGGATTGACGCCACGTTGCCGCCTGTCACGCTCGCGCGACAGAACACAAAAACCTCCCCGTCGTTCCCGCGCAGGCGGGAACCCATAAGCCCGTCTCAACTGGCACTGTGTTATGGGTTCCCGCCTGCGCGGGAACGACGGGGGCGGCGTTCTTGTTGCCGCTGCGCAAGCCTGCTATTGTCGCTGGCGCGAATAAAGACATCGTTTAATGAGGCTCGTCATGGCATTCGAATGTATCAAGCTTGAAATCGCCGACGACGGCGTGGCCGTCATCGAATTAAACCGCCCGGAGCGCCTGAACGCCTTTAACCGGCAGATGGTCGTCGAGTGGCGCGAAGCGCTGGATCAACTGGCCGACGACGACCGCGTTCGCGCCGTGGTGCTCACCGGCGCGGGGCGCGCGTTCTGCGCCGGCGGCGACGCGGACGATATGACGGACATGCAAAACGCCTCCAACGTCGAGCGCAAGGAATACCTGCGGAGCATTCAGAAAATTCCATTGGCGATGGAGCGGTTGAGTCAGCCGATCATCGCCGCCGTCAACGGCACCGCGCGCGGCGCGGGGCTCGACATGGCGCTGATGTGCGACATTCGTTTTTGTGGCACTTCTTCCACCTTTGCCGAAAGCTACATCAACATGGGCGTGATTTCCGGCGACGGCGGCACGTGGTTTTTGCCGCGCGTGATCGGCGTATCACGCGCGCTTGAACTGCTGTGGACCGGCCGCGCGGTGGATGCGGTTGAGGCCGCACGCATCGGCATGGTGGATCATGTAGTGACGGATACCGAGGTGCTCACTGCGGCGTTAAAGCTCGCGCGCCAGATCGCGGCGCAACCGCCGCAGGCGATCGCGCTCACCAAGCGCGCGGTGTATCACGGGCTGACCGGCACGCTGGCCGCGCATCTGGATATGATTTCGTCGCACATGGCAGTGGTGTTTGATACGCCTGAATTTAACCAAAGGCTGGAAGCATTCAAGGCACGGCACAAATCGTAAGTATCTGTTTTATTATGTATTTTATAAAACTCTCTGCGCTTGTACTGACGACGTTTTGTTGCGCATCGAGCACGTTCGCGCAATCGTATCCCGCGAGAGCCGTGCGTCTGGTGGTGGGCTTCGGCACCGGCGGCGGCACCGACACGCTGGCGCGCGTGTTAAGCCGCAAGCTCGCCGACACCTGGCCGCAATCGCTGGTGGTGGAAAACCGTCCGGGCGCGGATGGCTCGATTGCCACCGAGATCGTCGCCAAGTCAGCCGCCGACGGCTACACGCTGGTGATGGTGTCCAACGCGCATACGATCACGCCGTTTCAACGCAAGCTCGCCTACGACCCGGTGAAAGATTTTGCGCCGGTCACGCTGGTGGGCAGCAATCCCAATTTGCTGTTGCTGCATCCGTCACTGCCGGCGAAGTCTCTCAAGGAACTCATCGCGCTCGCCAAGGCGCGCCCCAATGAAATGGCGTTTGCGTCCAGCGGCGCGGGCACGTCACCCTATCTGGCGATGGAATTATTGAAATCGATCACAGGCATGAAGCTCACGCATGTGCCGTACAAAGGCAGCGGACCGGCGGTGATCGATCTGATCGGCGGCCATGTGCAATTGATGTTCGGCGCGGTGTCCACCACGTTTTCGCATCTGCAAAACGGGCGGCTGCGCGCCATTGCCATCAGCAGCCCGCAACGCTGGCCCGCGCTTCCGGAGATTCCGACGGTGGCCGAATCCGGCGTGCCGGGTTTTGAGGCCAGCACCTGGTACGGCGTGCTCGCGCCCATCGGTACACCGCCCGCCATCGTCAGCAAACTTCACGCCGACATGACCGCGGCGATCACCGCGCCGGACATCCGCAAGCATGTGGTGGATCTGGGCATCAGCACCATCGCCAGCACGCCGCGCGAATTCGCCGATGTGATTCAGCGCGACATGGCGCGCTGGGGCAAGCTGATACGCAGTTTGGAGCAACAGAAATAACGCTTGTGTAGCTTTCGTAGGGCGGGAGGAGCGCAGCGTATCCCGCCTTCGGTGGTTACCACAAAAGGCGGGATGACTCCCGCCCTACCCAAACTACACAACTAGTCGAACCCCACCCCCATCCCGACCTTCCCCCTGAAGGGGAAGGAGTGATCAGAGCGCGCGCATCGCGCGCGCAAAAATTTAGTTGCCCTCGAACACCGGCTTCTGCTTATTCGCGAATGCGTGATACGCACGATGAAAATCCTGCGTCTGCATGCAGATCGCCTGACCCTCGGCTTCGGCTTCGATGGCTTCATCCAGCCCCATGTTCCACTCCTGATGCAGCAGCTTTTTGGTCATGCCGTGCGCGAAGGTGGGGCCATCGGCGAGGTTGCGCGCCATTTCCTGCGCGGCGGCGAGCACTTTTCCCGGCTCGTGGATCGCGTTGTAAAAACCAAATCGCTCGGCCTCGTCACCGCCCATGGAACGGCCGGTGTAGAGCAAATCCGACGCACGGCCCTGCCCGATGATGCGCGGCAGCAGCGAGCACGCGCCCATATCCGCACCCGCAAGGCCCACGCGCACAAACAAAAACGCCACCTTGCTGCGCGCGGTGCCGTAACGCAGATCAGAGCCGCAGGCAATCATCGCGCCGGCGCCGGCGCAGATGCCGTCGATGGCGGCAACAATCGGTTGCGGACATGCGCGCATGGCCTTCACCAAGTCGCCGGTCATGCGTGTGAACTCGAGCAAGCCCGGCATTTTCATCTTGGTCAGCGGGCCGATGATTTCATGCACATCGCCGCCGGAACAGAAGTTTTCGCCGGCGCCGGTAACGACGACCGTCTTAACGTCATCCACGTAATTCAGCGCGCGAAAGGTATCGCGCAACTCCGCGTACGATTCAAACGTCAGCGGGTTTTTGCGCTCGGGACGGTTAAGCGTGACGGTGGCGACTTTGCCCTGCACTTCCCATTTGAAATGTTTGGGGTTGAAATCGGCTGCTTTGGTCATTACAGTGCTCCATGAATATTGTATAAAAACAAATACTTAGCCACAGCTTTCACAGATTTACACAGACAACACCACTGGATTTTAATCTGTGTAAATCTGTGAAATCTGTGGCGAAAAAGTTTTTGAACTTCTCAGTCCTGCATCGTCAGCCCGCCGCTCACGCTCAACACCTGCCCGGTGATGTACGACGCTCTGTCGCTGGCGAAAAACAAAATCGCGTCTGCCACATCCGACGGCTGCGCGAAGCGGCGAAACGGTATCGCGCGCATCAGCGCTTCGCGTTGTTTGTCGGGGATCGACGCCAACAGCGGCGTGTCGGTGGGGCCGGGGCACACGCAGTTGACGTTGAGTTTGTAGCGCGCGGTCTCGCGCGCGAGGGACTTGGTAAACGCGATCACCGCGCCTTTGCTGCCCGCGTACACCGCCTCGCCGCCGCTGCCCGCGCGCCCGGCGTCGCTGGCGACGTTGACGATTTTGCCGCCGGCGCGCGCGATCATCTGCGGCAAAAACGCATGCACCACGCGCAGCGTGCCGGTGTAGTTCAGATCGATCAGCTTTTGCCACAGATCGGGCGTGGTGTTGACGAAGGCTTCGATTTTGCTCCAGCCAGCAACGTTGACCAGGATATCCGGTGTTTCGATGGCATCGCAAAAACGCGCAATCGCCGCATCGTCGGTTACATCAAGCGGCATGAACGTGGCGTTGTGACCGGCGGCCTTGAGTTGATTGGCGGCTTGCTCGCCGCCCGCCGCGTTGATATCACCCAGCACCACCGCCGCGCCCGCGGCGGCCAGTGTCTGCGCGGTAGCAAGACCGATGCCCGAGGCGGCGCCGGTAATGACTGCGATTTTTCCATTGAGTTTCATGGCAATACGGATTCCGTGGTTGAGTTCAATTTGTGAATAAGGGAGCGCGTATTTTACGCCAGCACCTATGCTCGCGATATTCAGGATGTGATAACGTCGCGCGATGATGAACGACAATGCATTTCTCGAATGGCCCTTCTTCGATGCTTCGCACCGGCGTCTCGCCGGCGAACTCGAAGCCTGGGTCAACACCCACCGCCACGCGCTCGAAGCCGAAGGCATGGACGAAGCTACGGCAGTTCGCGCCATCGCGCGCCTGCTGGGTGACGGCGGCTGGCTGCGTTATCTGCACCCGGCCACGCACGGCGCGCGCGTGGATGTGCGCAGCCTGTGCGTGATACGCGACGTGCTCGCGCGTTGCTCGGGGCTGGCGGATTGCACCTTTGCCATGCAGGGGCTGGGCGCGGTGCCCCTCGTGTTGTTTGGCACCCCTGCGCAACAGGCTGCGTACCTGCCGCGCATCGCCGAGGGGGCGTGCATCACTGGCTTTTGTTTGTCCGAGTCCGAAGCGGGCTCAGATGTATCGGCCTTGCAAACCAGCGCGCGGCGCGATGGCAACAATTTCCTGCTGAATGGCCGTAAGACGTGGATCTCCAACGCCGGCGTCGCGCACGCCTACATCGTGTTCGCGCGCACCGGTGAAGCGCCAGGCGCGAAAGGCTTGTCCGCATTCGTGGTCGATGCCGGCACGCCGGGCTTAAGCGTGCCCGAATCGATCAACGTGGTCGCGCCACATGTCATTGGCACCGTCGCGTTCGACAACTGCCGCGTGCCCGCGAGTCAAATGCTCGGCAATCCGGGCGATGGGTTCAAAGTGGCGATGGCCACGCTCGACGTGATGCGCGCCACCGTCGGCGCGGCGGCCTTGGGCTTTGCACGCCGCGCGCTCGCCGAGGCGCGCACCCACGTGAAAGCGCGCAAGGTCTTCGGCCAGGCACTGGCGCAGTTTCAGGCCACGCAAATGCGCATCGCCGACATGGCGCTCGACGTCGATACCGCCGCGCTGCTGGTCTACCGCGCGGCATGGACCAAAGACACCCTGCGCGACCGCGTCACCCTCGAAGCCTCCATGGCCAAACTGCACGCCACCGAAGCCGCGCAGCGCGTCATCGACTCGGCGGTGCAGTTGTTCGGCGGCCTGGGTGTCACCGTCGGCAGCACTGTCGAGCGGCTGTATCGCGAGATACGCCCGCTGCGGATTTACGAAGGCGCCAGCGAAATACAGAAACTGATTATTGGCGGGCAGGTGTTGGGGAAGTAGTTGTTGTGCCGTGCGATGTTACGTTCAATTTGCGGGATGGGCAGACCTGCCCTGAGCATGTCGAAGGGCGCAGCGTTTTCACGCTACATCTGCTCAATGACAGCATCGATTGGTATAGCAAATATGTCCAACAGAAAAAAGAAGAGGATGTCCCGAGTTAGGCGCGAAACCACGTCGACAAACGGCCCTTCAACTCAGTACAAGGAGCGCATAGAAGTGCTCGACAACGTGGTGCGACATTGCATAACCGTATCGCGTGCATGTGCGGGGATACCGTCGCCGACGGGGGCGCATTTCTATGCCTCAGTGCTCTTTACATCGCTCTGCTCTCGGGCGGTAACACTGGCGATAGTGGCACCCCACAGTCGATGGGCGAAAACTGTGATCGAACACTGGGACTACTCCTCTATCGCCGGCATAGTGAGGTCAATATTGGAAGTGCGACTCGCATTCTTCTACCTTTGTGTTGAAAAATGTTCACAAGAGGAATGGCATTGCCGATGGAACCTGTTCAACCTTCACGACTGCACCAGTCGACTCCAGCTTTTCCAGGAAATGCCGAGAGGAGAAAGCCAGGTCAAAGGCTTTGAAAAACAAGCGGAAGAACTGCGTGCCCGCCTTATGAACAATTCGTTCTTTACAGTTTTGCCCGAAAAACTCCGAAATCAGCTGATAAAAAGAAGAAACGCGTATTTGTGTTCATTAGAGGAGATCGCCGTTCGTGCCTCTGTTGATTTGCAGACATTCCGCTGGTTATACAAGCTGTTCTCAAGTCAGGTCCATGGGCTTCCCATGTCGTTTTATCGAATGGACGAGCAAAATCGAGGGTGTGGTGTCCATAGCGAATCGGAAGAGTTCTATACTCGCCTATGCCTTTCGTCGCGACCGTGCTGCTCACCGCTGCGCGCGACGAAATGAAAAATCTGTTTGACGACGTAAAAGGCATTCCCGCGGACAAACTAGCCCTTCCATTGGTTGGGCCTAAGTTCGAACTGCGCAATACCAGTTAAGTAAGTACTCGTCGCACTAGTGCGCATCCTCGCTGACCGTAACCGACACAGGGCCAAGTCCAGATTCGTTGCATATCCTCGGTGAGAGGACTGCGAGCACCAGGCACGCAGGAAAGCCGGGCTCGAGTCGTTCACCATCGTACGATAATGAACGACTCCTTGCGTACCCGCGTACGCACCCCGCGACGGATGCGATCCCGCGACGTCGATCAGGGCTTGGGGATCTTGATTTTGTTCGCGTCGTCGAGCTTGGCGGTTTCGAGATCTTCGGAAAACACGTTGGGACAGGCAAAGCCGGCGGTGGCAAAGAATAACGAATATTGACCGAGACGGCGGAGCGTTGCCATGCCGCCGGATGGCGGGCTTCCGCTGGTTTTTTCAAAAGTCATCGTGATCTCCAGAATGAACCACGATGATCGCTTCGCGGCTTAGCGTCGTTGCAGTATGCGCCTTCTACCTGCCACCAACCGTACGCCGTAACACATAAGTGCAAATAAAAGCTCAAAGGGGAGCGCACTCGATGCCGCAGGTTTTAACCTGACCAGTAATAAAGTGGGTGTCAGGCCGGTGAGAACCTGACTCGAAGCGTCCGCCCGTACCTCCGGCCACTCTGGGTAACGCGCTTCTTTGAGCATGCCATTTCCGCGCAACTTGCCAGTGGCGCAACGAAAGTCAAATGCTGCCGTTTGAGAGTGGTGAATTTACGAATAAATTAAAAAATAATTTTAAAA
>VFLF01000440.1 GCA_009885185.1 Nitrosomonadales bacterium
CGGCTGGCACATCGAATGCTCGGTGATGTCGGGGGCGCTGCTGGGCAAACATTTTGATATCCACGGCGGCGGACAGGATTTGCAATTCCCGCATCACGAAAACGAAATCGCCCAAAGCGAAGGCGCGCACCAATGCACCTTTGTGAATACCTGGATGCACAACGGCTTTGTGCGTGTGGACAATGAAAAAATGTCCAAGTCTCTGGGCAATTTTTTCACCGTGCGCGAGATATTGGCGAAGTACGACCCGGAAGTCGTGCGCTTTTTTATCATCCGCGCGCAGTACCGCAGCCCGCTGAATTACTCGGATCATCACCTGGATGATGCCAAGCAGGGGCTGACGCGGCTGTATACGGCGTTGAAGGATTTTGATGTCGTTGGCGGCGAGGTTGACTGGACCAATCCGTACGCGGCGACGTTTCGCGCGGCGATGAACGATGATTTCAATACGCCGGAAGCGGTGGCAGTGTTGTTTGATCTGGCGAACGAGATCAATAAGACGAAATCGCCGGAGACGGCGCGATTGCTGAAATCGCTAGCCGGGCTGTTGGGTTTGTTGCAACGCGATGCGAACACATTTTTGCAAGCAGGTGCGGTCGATGCGATGGCGCCGGACCAAATCGAATTGCAGATCGTCGCGCGCGCCGCCGCCAAGAATGCGAAGAATTACGCCGAGGCCGACCGCATACGCAAAGCTCTGCTGGACGAGGGTATCGTGCTCGAGGATTCCGCGCAGGGCACGGTCTGGCGCCGCAGTTGATTGTGGGTGGGTTACGGCGTCGATAAACCTGACGCCTAACCCACCCGAAAATTCGGCGTAGTCCTGCGCGCCGATCTCATCGGCTCCGTAGCGTGCGCTGCCAAGAGTCTCAATCCAGTTTCAAATTGAGCTTTTTCAGAATCTTTTCGTTGCGCGCCATTTCATTGCGGATGTAGGCATCGAATTGCTCGGGGCTCATGGCGCCGATGTTCATGCCCTGCTTGCTTAGCACGTCGCGCACGTCGGGCAGTTGCAGCGCCTTGCCGATCTCGGACGACAGCCGCTCGACGATGGGGCGTGGCGTGCCGGCGCGCACCACGGTGCCGAACCAGTTCAACGATTCAAACCCCGGCCAGCCGGATTCGTCTATCGTCGGCACTTGCGGCAGCGAGTCCGAGCGTTTGAGCGAGGTAACCGCGATGCCGCGCAGTTTGCCGTTGGGGATGTGCTGCACGCAATCGAGCACATTGCCTACCAGCATGCTGGTGTGGCCGCCGATCGCGGCGATCACCGACGGCGCGCCGCCGCCGTAGGGCACGTTGACGATATCGATTTTTGCCGCGTCCTTGAATAACTCGCCGGCGATGCGTCCGCCGCCGATGATGCTCGACACCGCCCACGTCAGTTGCCCCGGACGCGCCTTTGCCAGGGCCACCAGTTCCTTCATGGTTTTTACCGGCAGCGACGGGTGGGTGCAGAAAATCAGCGGGTTATGTATCAGCCGCGTAACGCCGGTGAAATCTTTCAGCGCGTCGTACGGCAGTTTGGAATGCGCGAACGGATTGACGGTGAAACTGGTTGCCATGAACAGCACCGTGTAACCGTCGACGGGCGCGCGAAACACCTGTTCGGTGCCGATGACGGTGTTCGCACCCGTGCGATTTTCGATCACGATGTTTTGATTCAGTGTTTTCGATAGCGGCGCCGCCAGCACACGCGCCAGCGTGTCGGTCTGCCCGCCGGGCGGAAACGGCACCACAAAGCGAATCGCGCGATTGGGGTAATCCTGCGCCAGAGGCGCGCCAGCGATAAATGTGGTCAGTCCGCCACAGAGTAAATATAAGTATTTGTTTATAAAGTATTTTTTCATTTTCATCCTCAGTCTATTTTAAGTTTTAACAGTTTGGCGATGCGCTCATTGCGCACCATTTCGTTGCGGATGTAGGCGTCAAAGTCAGCGGCGTTTTGATACGCGATATCCAGTCCAAAGCGGTTCAGGTTGTCGCGAACTTCTTTGCTCTCCAGGCCTTTGGCTATTTCGGTGCCCAGCCGCTCGATGATGGCGCGCGGCGTTTGCGAACGAATAATCACGCCGTACCAGTTCGCCGCTTCAAAACCGGGATAACCGGATTCGGCGACGGTCGGCAGCTTCGGCAATTGCGCGGTGCGCGCGAGCGACATGACTGCGATGCCGCGCAGGCGGTTGCTGGTGATCTGCTGCGAGGCCTCGGCGAGGTTGGACACCAGGATCATCGTATGTCCGCCGATCACTGCAGTGGCCGCCGGCGCGCCGCCGTTATACGGCACGGCGATGATATCGACCTTGGCGCGCTCGCGAAAAAACAATTCCGCCGCGATGCGCTGGCCGCCGATGATGCTGGATACCGCGAAGGTCATTTCGCCGGGTCTGGCGCGTGCGAGCGAGATCAACTCCGCGACGGATTTCGCCGGCACGGAAGGGTGCACTGTAATCGTGAGCGGACTCAACGCCAGGCGTGCCACTGCGGAAAAATCTTTGGCCGTGTCGTACGGCAATTTCGAGCGTACGAACGGATTGATGGAAATACTGGGCGCGACCACCAGCATGGTGTGTCCGTCGGCGGGCGCGCGAAACACCACCTCGGTGCCGATCACGGTATTGCCGCCGGTGCGGTTGTCCACCACCACGTTGTGGCCCAGCGAGCGGCCCATTGGCACGGCGAGCGCGCGCGCCAGCACGTCGGTCGCGCCGCCGGGCGGAAACGGTACCACGAAGCGGACGATGCGCGAGGGGAATTCCTGTGCGGTAGCGCTTGCAGCGGTAGCCAGCAACGCAGCGGTCAATAGGCGGTGACCTGTCACCACGGCGTGGTTCAGGCTAAACCGGCATCGCGCGCAACGGCAACGCCGGCAGCGGCAGCGCATGCCCTTCCGGCACCGGCGTGCGCGCGACATTCATCACCAGCGCGAGTAGTCCGTAATAACCGGCCACCGCGAGCAGATCGATCACGCCCTGCTCGCCGAATTGTTGGACGCAGCGCGCGTAGGTGGTGTCGCACACGCCGTTGTTCTTCAACGCCTCGGTGAGAAAGTCATGGACGATTTCCTC
>VFLF01000570.1 GCA_009885185.1 Nitrosomonadales bacterium
ACCCGGTGAAGGATTTTGCGCCAGTCGCCTTGTTCGCGATCAGCCCCAATCTATTACTCACACATCCCTCGCTGCCGCCCAGGAGCGTGAAGGAATTCATCGCCTTCGCCAAGCAGTATCCCGGCAAGTTGAACTACTCGTCATCCGGCAGCGGCAGCACGCAACATCTGTCGGGCGAAATGCTGAAGGTGATGACGGGTATCGGCATTGTGCATATTCCGTATCGCGGTACCGCGCCATCAATGGTGGCGCTGCTGTCGGGCGAAGTGGAATTCTCGCTGTCCAACATTCCTGCGGCGCTGACGTATGTGCAAAGCGGTCGCTTGCGCGCGCTGGCCATCACCAGTGCCAAACGCTCGGCGTTGCTGCCCAATCTGCCGACCATGAATGAGGCCGGTGTGCCGAAATTCGAGACCTCAACCTGGTACGGACTGCTCGCACCTGCGGCTATACCGCGCGATATTGTGACCAAGCTCAATGGCGCGGTGAACACCATCGTCAAGAATCCGGAGTTCAACAAGCGGCTCGCACAACTTGGCGCCGACCCGGTAGCGGAGTCGCCAGAATTTTTTGCGAACTTTCTTAAAGCCGAGATCGAGCGCTGGGCGCCGGTGGTTAAGGCTTCGGGGGCGAGGCCGGAGTAACCGCAGTTTGGCGTAGGGTGCGCATGGCGCACCATCAATCACCGTAACCACGTGCGCTATGCGCACCCTACGAACTACGAACGGCGTTGGTTGAGCAGCACCTTGCCCGGTCGCGCACCCGTGGCTTTGCCTTCTGCCCACACCGGCACGCCATTGACGATCACCGTCGAGATGCCTTTCGCAGGCTCGGTTGAATTCTTGAAATCTGCCGCGTCGATCACCAATGCCGCATCGAACAAAGTGATATCCGCATGCGCGCCCTGCTGCAACACGCCGCGCCCGCTAAGCCCAAATTTCTTCGCCGGCAATCCGGTCATTTTGTAAACCGCCGTCTCCAGCGTAAACAGTTTCAGATCGCGACAGTAGTGACCCAGCACCCGCGGAAACGTGCCCCACAACCGCGGATGCGGCTTCGCATCGTGCGGCAGGCCATCCGAGCCGATCATGGTTTCGTCGAACGCGAGTATGCGCTGCACATCTTTTTCGTCGAGCATGAAATAGATTGCGCCGGCAGGTTTTAGTTTTTCCACCGCCTCGGCCTGACTCATGTCCAGACGCCGCGCGACTTCATCGAGATCGACGCCGGAAAATTCAGGATGCGGCTTCGACCAGGTGATGATAATGCGTGACGATTGCGCCAGCCGGTCATCGCGCAGCACGGTGCTTGACGCGATGTACGGATAACAATCCAGGCACACCGGCTGCTCGCGCATGCGCTGCTCGATCAGCGCCAGCGTTTCGGCGGAACGGCCATGATTGCGGATGCCCACCGTCTTGTGATGCGAAATCACCACCGGCACGTTGAGCGCACGACCGATGGCGCAAGTCTCCTCGATGGATTCGATCACCTGATCATCTTCGTTACGCATGTGCGTCACGTAGAGTCCGCCGAACTCGGTGAGCGGGCGGCACACCTCGATGATTTCCTCGGTGGGCGCGCTGGCGGCGGGCGGATAGGCGGTGCCGGTGGACACACCCAGCGCACCCGAAATCATCGACTCGCGCGCCATCTCCCGCATCTTCACAATTTCAGCTTTGGTGGCCGCGCGTTCGAGTTTGTCCATCACCGCCACGCGAAACGTGGTGTGGCCGACGAGACACGCGGCGTTGATCGCGGCGGGCTTGGCAGCCAATTCCTCGCGATACGCGCCGAACGACGGAAAGCGAAACCAGCCGCCGTCGTTATCCAGCAAATCCAGCGGCGGCGTGACGACGCCCGCGCGCGGCCCCGGCGAATGCGCGAGGCTGATGCCGCAGTTGCCGGCAATCACCGTGGTGACGCCTTGGCTCACCTTGGGCGTCATAGCCGGATCGGAAAACAGCATACGGTCATCGTGCGTGTGTACGTCGATGAAGCCGGGGGCGGCGATGTGGCCGGTGGCGTCGATTTCACGTTCGGCACCGGCGTTCTTCAATGAACCCATGTCCGCGATTTTTCCGCCGCGCACGCCGATGTCACCCTGAAAGCGCGGCGCGCGCGTGCCGTCGATGATGGTGGCGTTGCGGATCAACAGGTCGTAGTGATTATTGGCCATGATTCAATTCAAAAATTAGCGACGAGAAACGCAGGGGCAACAACTCAAACACCGTCATTCTGGCGCAGGCCAGAATCCAGTGCGTACAATCGTGCGAAGCACCACAATTCAAGATCCTTCGGTTCAAGTTACGAACTGGATTCTGGCTTTCGCCAGAATGACGGGCGGTAGGGTCATCTCCTTAATCCAGCTTCGCCCCCGATTTACGCACCACATCGCCCCACTTCGCCGACTCCGCCTTTACGAACTCGGCAAACTCGGCTATCGAGCCGCCCACCGGCTCCGCGTCTATCGCGGCAAAGCGCTCCTTCAACTGCGGCGATTGCAGTGCGCGATTGGTTTCGGCATTGAGCTTCGACACAATCTCTCGCGGCGTGCCCACCGGTGCCACCAGCCCGCCCCACGCTGTCGTCACGTAGCCGGGAACCCCCGCCTCGGCAATGGTCGGCATGTCAGGAAACACCGGCGAGCGGCGCGGGCCGCTGACGCCCAGACCGCGCAGCTTGCCGGATTTCACATGCGGCGAACTGGAGGTGAGGTTATCGAACATCAGTTGCACTTGCCCGGCCATCACATCCTGCAAGCCCTGCGGGCTGCCTTTGTACGGCACATGCACGATCTGTGTGCCGGTCATGATTTTGAACAACTCGCCGCCGAGGTGGCCAGTGGTGCCGTTGCCCGCCGACGCGTTCAACAACTTGCCGGGATTTTTTTTCGCGTGATCGATCAAATCGCGCACGCTCTTCACCGGCAACGCGGGATTGACCGTCAGCACATTATGCGTGGACAAAAATTGCCCGATCAGCATCAGGTCTTTGTCGGGGTCGTACGGCTGCTTCGGCAGCAGCGTTTTGTTGATCGCCAGCGTCACCACATTGGCGTAGCCCAACGTGTAACCGTCGGGCGTGGCGCGCACCACCATCTCGGTGCCGATGGTCTGTGCGGCGCCGGGCCGGTTGTCGATGACGATTTGCTGGCCCATCTGTTTGGCCAGCTCGATGGCGAGGATGCGCGTCACCACATCCGGCGAGCCGCCCGCCGCCGATGAAATAATCAGCCGTATCGGGCGGTCCGGGTACGCCGCCATGGCAGCCGATGCCATCGCCCACACGAAAATAACGTAAGTATATGTTTTAAAAATATTTTTCATTTATCGCACATCCGTGATATCAAGCCCCGCAAAAACGCCTCGCTGTGCGCGATCTGCGTAAGCGACACAAATTCGTTCGGCTTGTGCGCCTGCTCAATGGAACCGGGGCCACAAATCACCGTGGGTATGCCCGCCTGCTGAAACTGCGAACCCTCGGTGCCGTACGACACCTTGCCGGTTTCGGTGTTGCCCGACAGCGCCTGCGCCAGCGCCACCACGTCGGTTTCCGCGCTGTTATCCAGCGCGGGTATTTGCGACATCAACTGGATATCAAAGCCCGCATCCTTGAACACCGCCTGCATTTCGGGTTCGAGCGTTTGCGCCACGTACGATTTGAATTCGGCAAACAGTTTTTCCGGGTCATCTCCCGGCAGATGGCGGAATTCAAAATCAAAGGTGCATTGATGCGGCACGATGTTCAGCGCCGTGCCGCCTTGCAGCACGCCCGTATGCACTGTCGTGTGCGCCACGTCGAAACCGCGATCATACGGCCCGCTGTCGCGATGCCGCCGCGCCATGCGTTTCAAGTACGCCACCGCTTCCGCCGCCGCTTCCACCGCGTTCACACCGCTCGGTGCATAAGCCGAATGCGAGGCCAGCCCGCGCACCGTGGCGCGATAACTTTTTTTTCCTTTGTGCGCGATCACCGGCTTCATCAAGGTCGGTTCGCCGACGATGCACGATTGCGGCCGGATGCCTGCCGCTGTGAGATCGTGAATCATGCGCCCCACGCCGAGGCAGCCAACTTCCTCGTCGTAACTGAACGCCAGATGCAATGGAGACTTCAAGCCGCGCGCGACAAACTCCGGCAACAGCGCCAGCACCACCGCGATAAATCCTTTCATGTCGGAAGTACCGCGACCGTAGAGTTTCCCGTCGCGCTCCAGCAGCGTGAACGGATCGTTGTCCCACGCCTGTGACGCCACCGGTACCACATCGGTATGCCCCGACAACACGATGCCGCCATCGCGCCGGGGACCCAGCGTGGCAAATAGGTTGGCCTTGCGCTTGTCATCGTCAAAAGTGAGGCGCACGTCGGCGTCGTACGGCTTTAAATACTCGCGCACGAAGTCGATCAGATCGAGATTGGATTCACGGCTTACCGTGGGAAAGCCGACCAGCTTGCGGATCATTTCCACGCTGGCTGTTGAGGCGGTCATGCG
>VFLF01000851.1 GCA_009885185.1 Nitrosomonadales bacterium
GGCATGACAGGACCTGCCCTGCTGATGTGGGGGCTGTCGCGCATGCCTGCCTCCGGTGCTTCACTGCTGTTAAATGCCGAGGGCGTGCTTACCGCTGCGCTGGCCTGGTTCGTGTTTCGCGAGAACTTCGATCGGCGCATCGCGCTCGGTATGGCGTTTATCGTGGCAGGCGCTGTGGTGCTGTCGTGGCCGCGCGAAGCCCAATTGGGTGATGCGTTGCCAGCACTGGCCGTGCTTGGCGCTTGCCTCGCATGGGCCATCGACAACAATTTCACCCGCAAGGTCTATCTCGGAGATGCGACTTTCATTGCGATGGTCAAAGGGCTGGCAGCCGGTGCCACCAATCTTGCGCTGGCGCTGATAGCCGGTGCGGTATGGCCATCGATAGAGATCGTTGTGGCTGCCGGAGTGCTTGGATTGATTAGCTATGGGGCAAGTCTTGCATTGTTCGTCGTCGCGTTGCGCGAACTCGGCACGGCGCGCACTGGCGCCTACTTTTCGACGGCGCCGTTTGCGGGTGCGATGATCGCGATCATTTTTTTGGGCGAATTGGTCACTATCCAACTCGTCGCTGCCGGCGTTTTAATGGGTATTGGCGTATGGCTGCACCTGACCGAGCGGCACGAACACGGCCATAGGCATGAAGCCATGGCGCATAATCACGAACATACGCACGACATACATCACCAGCATGCCCACGCAGAAACCGTAGCGCCTGATACTCGTCACACCCATTCGCATCAGCACGAACCAGGCACCCACACCCATCCGCATTATCCAGACTCGCATCACGATCACAAGCACTGATGGCGATATTGCGAATACCGTTCGCAAGATTCAAACGGCGACATTGGAGTGGCGTGATCTCAAAAACTGATGTCGGCTCCGGGTCGGGTAAGGCCATGGCTCGCAGTAGCAAGCGGTCGTTCGAGCCGACTTTCGCGTCTACTACTGCTGACCGCCACATTGCAGCCGTTGGTGGCTCACAACCCCAATGACGGCAAAGGCCGATCAACCGCCATGGCCAATTCGTTCATGAATATCGGTCGTCAAGGGTGGACCAGACGCTCTGTGCGGCAACTTCCCTTGCCCGCCGGCGTGTCTTCATGGTCGAGTGCCGACCCCGAGAAACCATATTCCAACGGTGGCAAAGCACACTACATTGCCGACCTCCAAATGGAACACCCGAGAGAGCTCTGACCAATGACCGTTTTGCCCTGCGATGCGATTTTAACGACTAAGACTTTCGGGTCAACGCGCAATCAATGCAGCAAATCAGGAAATCGCAAGGCAGTTGCTGGAACACACCGGCAGCGACATGACGACCAAGGTTTTCCAGCACAAATAGAAGGGCACGTAGCCAATTCTATGGCACAAATACGCTCTATGGAGATCCCAGCCACCGAGCTTACTCGTGAATAGGCCGCCGAAATGTAACTGCCAGTCGCCGTACTGTTGTTGTCACATAGTTATGGAATGTCATCGCAGCATCAGGGCGCGTCCGCTCAACCTGCGAGTCGAAATGCTGGCGCCATACCTTCTTGCTCGCGAGCTGATAAATGCAGGCGACTGGCAATCTTGGACCACTGTGCCACTACAGCTCTGCAGCGTTTGATAATTATGTTCGAATCGGTCTTCGACACACGAAAATACGGCGCTACCGAACGGGCCAGTTCCAGGTCCATCGCGTTATCGGCTTCGCTGATATTAAGTTTCAGCCCTTGCGCGTCCGGCACCGGATTCATATCGTAGGCACCGGACAAGCGCCATCCGTGGCCGGGGACCAGAATGAAGCCGTGATTGCGCAGGTGGTCGTCAGTATTGGAAACCAGCAGATTGAATACGATACGTGACCATAGTTCACGCAGATCCGCCGCGGTCTGTGCGCCGTGATCGATCAACACACGCGCAATCTCCAGATAGCTTGCGCCGGTCGACGCATCGTCTCCGTCTGTTCTGCCAGTAAGCGTCATCGCCGATGCGAAATGCAGGCGCCGGCCGGCCGCCGTACGGTCGAAGCGCTGCACCAGAAATGTGTGATGGGGACTCGCGAATCGGCGCGCAAGGCCTTGCGGCACCTGTAGCCCGCAACTACTCGCGAGCGAATGCACCACCAGTTCCCAGGCGCCCACGTCGTGTTCATCACGCACGCTGGGAAACTTCGCAATCCACAAACACCCATCCGGATCTATCACGCTTGCCTTGGGCCGTGCGCCACCGAGCGAGCCCCCTGGTGCGATCAACATACGCAGCCAATCACCGCCCTCCTCGGCGGTATTATCTTCGTCGCGTTCCAGCGCGAGGCTTGCCGCTTCCAGCTCGCGCAGTTGCACGAACGGCGGTGCTGCCACGTCATGGCGATTATCGAGAAAATCGCCCGCATCGTCCCGCCGGAACCGCAGTGCACCGACCCTGTACGCGTCATGCACCCCCAGCAGATAGTCGGATTCGGTCAGTCGGACGGCTTGGTCCACCAGCCCTGCCCGTTGTTCACGCTCCAGACGACGGCGCATAAGGAGTCGTCCCCAGCGATCGGGACTCGCATCGGCAAAGACACCAAACGTTTCTGTTCCCTGTGGCGGATGCTGACTGCCTTCGAACAAGCCTAGCCTGGCATCAAGGTGCAGGTTAGCCAGGGACGGATGCGCGAGCGCCGTTCGGTCGAACGCGAATTCGAACACTTCGTGTCTCGCACCACGGCGTGCATGAAGCAGGCCGAGACGCAGCGGAGCAGGCAAGCCTTTCCAATCGGCATAGACCGCGATAGTGAGTGTAGCGGGACGTGCCATGACTCAGCGCTTCTTCTTACGGATCACCGATTCACCACTGCCGATCAGATTCTGCAACGATTGCGAACTGGTGAATCCGCTCTTATCGATCCACGCTTGAGCATCTTTAGTCGGTTTGAGGATTTTTTTGGATTGCTGCGCCGAGGCGCCTTCATTCAATTGCTCGCCTGATTGGTCGAGGCCTGGCGCCGTGGAGGATGCTATGTGCTTGGAGATGCTCACAGATGATTTGCCCTGAGTCGACAACCGGGCGTCCTGCAGTTCACGCCCCAGTGGATCGGCCTGCCCAATTAGATCGAGATCCTTTTCGATACCCAGCACCTGCATTACAGCAAGATAAGCGCCCAAGGTCACGCCCGCCCCTCCCCGCTCTAAACTGCGCAGGGTCATCGGCGACATACCAGCGCGCGCAGCCACTTGTTTGGCGGGCAAGCGCCGGCGCCGGCGGGCGAGCCGCAGCCGCTCGCCAAACTGGCGCAGCAGCTTTTCGGTGGACGGCAGTAAGGGAGCAGTTTTTTTAGCCATAATGATAATATTATGGCATTTATTTACTTAAATAGCCATAATAATATTCTTGTAAATATATCGATATGCCAATATTATGTCCTCAAAGATACAATAATGCTAAAATAACAGCACTACTAACCAAGAGACAGTTGAACATGCAAGCGGAACTGAAAAAGAAAGCCCCATGCAGGGGCCTAACATCACTGTGGTCCACCAAGCAGGTCAAGGTGCCGTTCTAGCCACATGACAAACAGGTTTTTCGGCACCAAAAAGGTGCGGAAAAGTCAGTTCTATGGCACAAACACGATCTATGGCACAACCCGGTACCGAACACCATGTAAGTATCTGTTTTTAATGATAAAAAAAATGGCGGCACTGGTTCGATCCCAGTACCGCCCACCAATAATACTTGTGCTGTACTGTGACGGCACAGCGGCATCTCGCCACACGCTATACGACGGCAACAATCCGCCGCTCCTCGATAGCCTTCAACACCGCATTCGTCACCGCCACTACGTAGGTGCTGTCTTCGCCATCCGGAAGATTGCCGCGCTTACCTTGCAGTTCGCCCTCAAACGCCGCGATTTCGTGTTCGTAAGCAGCGTTGACCGGAAACCGCTCGATGGTTTCGCCCTTGCTGTCACGGACGGTAACGGTGTGCTCGGTGACCCAGCGCAGCGGCGAGGTAATCAGCGTCGCCTCGGAGCCTTCGATCACCAGGTTGTTCACGCCAGTCGGCACTTCGCGCGTGGCCCGCACGTGCGCCGTGCCGCCGCCGGTAAGCCTGCCCAGCACATCAAAGGTGTCGTCGGCGTGGCCGTCCCGCCGGTCGGGAAACGTGAAGGCGCTGACCTCCGTCCACTTCTGCCCGGTGACGTATTGCACGAGGTCAATCAAATGCACGCCGACGTCGTACATCACGCCGCTTTGTGAGTTGTCGAGACGCCAGGTCTTGCGCGGCGGGCTGGCCGATGTGCGCTCGAGCATCACCGAGACGACTTTGCCCAGCCGGCCGGAACGCACGATGTCGCGTGCGCGCGTGACCGCGGTATCCATGCGAATCTGATGAGCGATGCGCAGCACCACGCCGGCCTGCCTGCACGCTTCGGTCATCTCGCGCGCATGATCGGCGCGCATGGCGAAGGGCTTTTCGCACAGCAGGTTTTTTTTGGCGCGGGCGCCCGCGAGCACTGCTTCGTGATGCATGGCGTTGGGCAGCGCGATGTACACCGCATCAACGTCCTTGTCCGCCAGCAGGCCCGCGAGGTCCGTGTGCGCATGCGCAACGCCGAATTTTTCCGCATACGCTTGCGTTTTTTCCGGCGTGCTGCCGAGGCAGGCGACCATGGTCGATGTCGCGCTTTTCTTCAGCGCCGGCCCGACAAAATCGTGCGCTACCCAGCCCAAGCCTACGATGCCCCATCGTACAGGTTTGATCTCACTCATGTTTGTTTACTCTTTCATATTCAGTTGACCGACATTCCTTGAAACAACAACCTTGTCATTCCCGCGCAGGCGGGAACCCATAACACAGTGCCACTTGAGACGCCTTATGGATTTCCGCCTTCGCGGAAATGACGGGGTGGGTGTTTATGCTATTCCTACGCGCCGCACAGTTTGCGCCGCGCTTCCAGGTATTCTTTCTCCAGTCGATCCACCAGTTCGGCCACGCGCGGCACGTCATCGATGTTACCCACGCCCTGCCCCGCGCCCCAGATTTCCGTCCAGGTTTTCGGAC
>VFLF01000929.1 GCA_009885185.1 Nitrosomonadales bacterium
GAGGTGTGGGGCGTGGGCCGCCGCATCAACCAGCGCTTGGCGGTCATGGGCATTCATACCGTACTCGATCTGCGCAATACCACACCCAAGCAAATCCGGGCGCAGTTCGGGGTGGTGCTGGAACGCACCTGCGAGGAACTGCGCGGTACGTCCTGCCTGGAACTGGAGGACATTGCACCACCCAAACAGCAGATTATGAGTTCGAGGAGTTTTGGTACAACGGTGGAAACTATCGAGGAATTGCGGGAGGCTGTCGCCAGCTACGTGGCGCGTGCGGCGGAGAAGCTCAGACGGCAAGGGTCAGTCAGCGCGGCCATACACATATTTGTGATGACCAACCGCTTTAAGGAGCATGAACGGCAATACAACGCCGGGCTGACCGTACCGCTACTTAACCCCAGCGACGATACGCGAATGCTGACACAGGCGGCGCTGCATGGCCTAAAAGCCATCTTTAAATCTGGATACCGTTACAAGAAGGCCGGCATCATGCTCACGCTGCTGTCTGACAAAACAACTCAGCAGGCGACACTGTTTGATCAGCCTACAGACAATGCACGTTCTGCGAGGCTGATGGCGGCGGTCGATGCCGTGAACCGGGAATACGGGCGCAATACGCTGCGATCGGGTGCTACCGGCATCAGAAATCGCTGGGCCATGCGCTCGGAAAACCGTTCACCGTGTTACACCACCCGGTGGGACGAACTTCCCGAGGTACGGTGACTAAGGCTGCGGTGTATCGAACAGATCAAGCGAACCGTTGACGGTTTTTACAGCTGGGGCAGAGGCTGTGGGGGCTGGTACTTCCGCCGATAGGTCTTGGGCGGGAAACAGCCGCATGAAATCCATGCTTTGCTCACTGGAGGCAGTGAGCCAGTTCTCATACTGCGCCTCCGGCAAAATCACCACCATGCGCTTTTCATCGGCAGGCTTGTGGAATTGCTGCATCAGTTCGTGCTGGTCGGCGTTGATGGTAAGCATGGTAAAGCTTAAAACGGGGTCACCTTTGGGTGGTTGCCACAAGTCCCAAAGACCGGCGATGCCCATGGGCGTGTTATCTGCACGTGAGATGCGGGTAGGAATTGCTCTGCCAGAACGCCAGTCCGGCTCGTATATGGCGACAGCGGGGATAATGCAGTGACGCGCTTGTTTCCAGGATTCTCGAAAACTGGGTTTGCTGCCCACGGTTTCTACCCGAGCGTTGTAAGTATTGCGGGCAATCTTGGTGTCGGTGGCCCAATGCGGGATCAGGCCAAATGAACCGGCGCGCGCCTCTCTGGCAACTCTACTTGAAGGGGACGTCACATTGGCGGCTCGGACGAATACTCCCTGGTAGCCGGGCCATACGTCCTGCTTGGCATCGATAACCGAGATGTCTGCATCAAAATACTTTTTGAGAGAACCGGCATCTGTTACGGATTCAAAATGACTGCACATTCGTTGCTGTAGTTCTGCAAGAAATTTCTTGGGATAGCCTGGATGGCGTTCTTCGTATTGCACCTACGCAGCCAGAGAACCTTGGTCGGATGATGCTCGAACTAGCGTAGCGCGTAACGAAAATTATGCTTTTGGAATACTAAAATACAGTGCAAAATGCTACGTCATTTACTGTGCCATAGGTTTTTTGTGATTCTAATAAAAACAACGACTTAGCTAACCGCATACTGTGTTTTTATGGCACAGTTGAAAGCTTGTAAGTTATTGATTTAATGAATTAATATCGTGGTGGGCGGTACTGGGATCGAACCAGTGGCTTCCACCGTGTGAAGGTGGCACTCTACCGCTGAGTTAACCGCCCGCGAAAGAGGACCGAATTTAACCACAAAGGCCGGGTAACGGTCAATCGGACTGGCGGCGTTGGTTCGATCCCAGTACCGCCCACCACGATATTAATTCATTAAATCAATAACTTACAAGCTTTCAACTGTGCCATAAAAAC
>VFLF01000713.1 GCA_009885185.1 Nitrosomonadales bacterium
CGCGCGTCATCGATACCCGAGGCCGGCAGTGTGTGGGTGGACGAACGCATCTTGTCACAGCTACAGGTCAGTGTCGGAGAAAAAATATCAATTGGAAACAGAGAGTTACGTATATCCCGCGTCATGACGCAGGAGCCGGATGCCGCCATCGGTTTTATCAACGCCGGGCCGCGCGTGATGGTGAATGAAGGGGATCTCGCCGCCACCGGGCTGGTGCAAACCGGTAGCCGCATCCGTTACCGCTTGCAGATCGCCGGTGCCGCCGAGGCGATTGACGACTACCGCGATTGGCTCGTCACGCAGTTGCAACCGGGACAACGCATCGAGGGTATCCGCGATGCGCGTCCGGAAATCCGTTCCGCGCTGGAGCGCGCGGAAAAGTTTTTGAACATCGCGGCGCTGGTCAGCGTGCTGCTCGCGGCAATGGCGATCGCGTTGGCCGCAAGGCGATTTCTGCAACGACATCTCGATGCCTGCGCGATGATGCGTTGCCTTGGCGCGAGTCAAGGCCAGGTGATGCGCTTGTATGCGACGCATTTTGTGGTGCTGGGGTTGGCGGCCAGTTTCATCGGCTGTGTGATTGGCGTGGCCGCGCAGCAGGCGCTGGCGTACTGGCTGGGCACGGTGGTGGCGGTGGATTTGCCGCGTCCGGGCTGGCTGCCGTTCGCGCAGGGGCTGTTCACCGGCTTGGCGCTGCTGCTGGGCTTTGCGCTGCCGCCGATCATCGCGCTGGGCCGCGTGCCGGCGATGCGCGTCATGCGCCGCGATTTGGGCACGCCGGACGGGCGCGGCGTCATGGGTTATCTGCTGGGTTACGCGGTGATCGCCGGGATGATTTTCTGGAAAGCCAGTGATTTACGGCTTGGCGCGTTCGTGGTGATTGGTTTTACTGGCGCGATGCTGGTTGCGGGCGTATTGGCGTGGCTGCTGCTCAAGGGGGTGTCGGGCTTGCGTAACAACGGCATCAGTTGGCGCTTCGGCATTGCCAACCTGCGGCGCCGTCCCTTGGGTACGGTCGTACAGGTGATCGCGCTGGGACTGGGGCTGATGGCCTTGCTGACGCTGACGCTGATCCGCAATGATTTGCTGCACGCGTGGCAAGCCAGTCTGCCGCCCGATGCGCCGAATCGTTTTCTGGTGAACATACAGGACGACCAGGTGGCGCCGCTGAAACGCTTTTTTGCCGAACGCAAGCTGGCTGAACCGCTGCTGCAACCGATGATTCGCGGACGGCTGGTGAAAATTAACGAGCGCGGTGTCAGCGCAGCCGACTATGCGGATGAGCGCGCCAAGCGCCAGATCGAGCGCGAATTCAATCTGTCGTGGGCGACGACGCTGCCGAAAGACAATCGCATCACCGCCGGGCAGTGGTGGAATGCCAGCGGTGCGCCGCGCGATCAATACTCGATGGAAGACGGTATCGCGCAGCGTCTCGGCGTGAAGCTCGGCGACCGGCTCACCTTTGATATCGCCGGCACGCCGGTGGCAGCCACTGTCACCAGTCTGCGCAAGGTTGATTGGGACAGTTTCAACGTCAATTTTTTCATGATCGCGCCAAAGGAATTGCTCGAGAGCCAGCCGGTGAGTTATGTCACCAGTTTTTATTTGCCGCCGCGAAATAACGAACTGCTCAACGCGCTAATCAAACAGTTTCCCAACTTGCTGGTGATCGACGTGGCGCAGGTGATGGCGCAGGTGCAAAAAATGATGACGCAGGTATCGAAAGCCGTGCAGTTTGTGTTTCTGTTTACCTTGCTGGCGGGGCTGGTGGTGTTTTACGCCGCGATTGCCGGCACGCAGGATGAGCGCGTCCAGCAGGCGGCGGTAATGCGCACACTGGGCGCCAGCCGCGCGCAGCTCACCCGCGCGCATCTGGCGGAGTTCGCGGTGATCGGCGCGCTGGCCGGGCTGATCGCGGCGGCGGGGGCGAGCGGGCTGGGTTACGTGTTGGCGGTCAAGGTGCTTAATCTCAGCTACAACTTCAGCCCGCTGGCATGGGTGTTGGGCGTGGTGTGCGGCAGCGCGGGCATCGCGCTCGCGGGCTACCTCGGTACGCGGCGCGTGCTGGCGACGCCGCCGATGCGTGTGCTGCGGGAACTCGCCTGATCGCGGCGTTATACTGCTTTTATGACCGAACTCGTGATGATCGTGTTGTTGCTCGCGGCGTTGATCGCGCTGGTGTTGGTGTACCTGCGCATGCAGGCGCAGACCCGCGCGCTGGAAACCCTGACCGCGCTGTCCACGCAACTGAACGGCGGCCTGGAAACCAAGCATCGCGCCATGCTGGTCGATCTGCACGGCGGCCTCACGCAGCAGGGCGACCGGCTCGGCGGCACGCTGACCGACACCAGCGAGCGGCTGCGCGGCGCCGTCAGCGATGAATTGAAGCAGACGCGTGACACGCTGCATGCCTTGCAACTCACGCTCACGCAAAACTTCGGTGCGCAGCGCGAAGCGATGGCGGAGAAACTCGCCGAGACCACGCGCGCGCTCAACGCCAAAATCGACGAGCGGCTGGACCAGATTTCCGGCAAGGTGAGCGAGCGTCTGGACGAGGGTTTCAAAAAAACCAACGAAACCTTCGTCAATGTGATGGCGCGGCTCGCCACCATCGACGAGGCGCAGAAAAAAATCGACGGCCTCACCGGCAGCGTGTTGAGCCTGCAGGAACTGCTTGGCGACAAACGCGCGCGCGGCGCCTTCGGCGAGGTGCAACTCGAAGCGCTGGTGCGCAACGTGCTGCCCACCAGCGCGTTTGAAATGCAATGCACGCTGTCCAACGGCACGCGCGCCGATTGCGTGCTGCGCCTGCCCGCGCCCACCGGGCTGGTAGCGGTGGATTCCAAGTTTCCGCTGGAAAACTATCACCGCATGTTTGATCCGCAGACGAACGAAGTGGATTACACGCTGGCGCAAAAGCAGTTCAAGGCCGATGTGCGGAGCCACGTCGATGCCATCAGTGGCAAATACATCATCGCGGGCGAAACGTCCGACGGCGCGGTGATGTTCATCCCGGCTGAAGCCGTGTTCGCCGAAATCCACGCGCATCATGCCGAGGTGGTGGAATATGCCAACGCCAAACATGTGTGGATCGTGTCGCCCACCACGCTGATGGCGGTGCTCAACACCGCGCGCGCGGTGTTAAAAGACGTGGAAACGCGTAACCAGATCCACGTCATCAAGGAAGAGCTGGTGAAACTCAGCATGGATTTCGCCCGCTTCGACGACCGTATGCGCAAGCTCGCCGACCATGTGCGTCAGGCGCACGAAGACGCGCAGCAGGTGCAGATCAGCAGCAAAAAAATCTCCCAGCGCTTCGCGCAGATCGAGGGGGTGGAGTTGGAAGAAACGACTGCGCCTTTGCTGCGGGTGGTTGAAGGCAACGAAAAAAACACAAACCTTTAGCCAAAGATTTCGCTGATGAACGCAGATTATTCCGTGGTTAATCTGCGTTCATCTGCGAAATCCGCGCCTAATGTTTTTTGTATAAGCATCTGTTTATGTTGAACTTTTTTAAAAATCGCCGACGTGAGCGCGTGCTGCGTGAGGCGAGCATCGACGAGGCTGCCTGGGGTCGCGAACTCGAAAGTTACAACTTCACCCGCGCGCTCAATGCGGAGGAGCGTGCGCGTCTGAGGGATCTGGTCGTTTTGTTTTTGTCCGAAAAGCCGATCAACGGCGCGGGTAATCTGAACATCGACAATGGCGCGCGGTTGGCGATCGCGATTCAGGCCTGCATGCTGATTTTGAACCTCGATCTGGATTGGTACAAGACTTGGACCGAAGTGATTATCTATCCCGGCGAATTCGTCGCGCGCCGCGAGGAAGTGGACGAGGCCGGTGTGGTGCATGTGGTCGAGGCGCCGATGAGCGGCGAATCCTGGGAGCACGGCACGGTGGTACTTTCGTGGGCGGACGTGCAGAA
>VFLF01000031.1 GCA_009885185.1 Nitrosomonadales bacterium
CGCTGGGGGCGGTGGCGATTTTGCCGCGCGCTCGCTGGCGCCGCCGCTGTCGGCGAGTCTGCGGCAGCAGGTGGTGATCGACAATCGCGGGGGTGCAGGCGGCATCATTGGCATGGAGCTCGTGAAGAATGCCGTGCCCGATGGCTACACGCTGTTGGTGTCCACTGCCGGTTTTACCGCGATGCCCGCGTTGTACAAGAACCTGCCGTTCGATCCGGTGCGGGATTTCACTGGTGTCATCGTGGCGCAGTCGGGTATGTACGTGTTCGTCGTTAGCATGGCCGCGCCGATAAAATCGGTGAAAGAGTTGATCTCTCATGCCAAAGCGAATCCGGGCAAGCTTGATTTCGCCTCGGCCGGAGCCGGTACCACGATTCACCTCGCGGCGGAGTTGTTCAAGAGCATGGCGCAAATCAACATGATGCATGTGCCGTACAAGGGCGCCGCCCCCGCGCTCACCGATGTGATCGCGGGGCAGGTGCAGTCCATGTTCGCCGCGTCGCTCAATGCGCTGCCGTTGATCAGGGCCGGCAAGCTGCGCGCGCTCGGCGTGACATCGGCTCGGCGCTCGACGCTCGCGCCGGAGTTACCGACCATCGCGGAGAGCGGCTTGCCCGGATACGAGGTCGTCGGTTGGTACGGCCTTGTGGCGCCGATGCACACGCCGCAGGTAATCGTTCAAAAATTGAATACGGAATCGAATCAGGCGCTGAAGTCGCCTGAACTTGTCGAGCGATTACGCGCGCAGGGGCTTGAGATTGTTGGCGGCACGCCTGATGAAGCATCGGCGCTGGTAAAACGCGATGTGGCGCGCTGGACTAAGGTGATCCGCGATGCGGGGATAAAACGTGAATAGGAAGTGACATGGATCAATCACTCGACATCAACGCAGTAACGTTGACCAAAACCTTATGTGGTTTTCTGGCTGATGCGCAATACAGCGATCTCCCACCCCGAGCCGTCAGCGAAGCCAAACGCGGCGTGCTCGATTGGTTGGGCTGCGCGTTCGCGGGCAGCCGGCATTCCACCATCGACAAGTTGCTCGCGGTGTTGCAGGAGGCCGGCGGCAAACCGCAAGCCACCGTATTCGCGCGCGGACTGAAACTCGGGTTTCTCGATGCGCCGCTGGCCAACGGGCAGATGGGGCATCTGCTCGACTTTGACGACACGCACGCGGGAGGCGTGTTGCTGCACACAAGCTCGCCGGTGTTGGCCGCATTGTTCTCGCTGGCGGAACGCGCGCCGGTGAGCGGCGAAAATTTCATGCTTGCGTACGCGGTTGGCTTTGAAGCCGGCGTGCGCAGCGGGCGCAGCGCGCCGCATCATCACAACGGCGGCTGGCATCTCACCGGAACGCTCGGCAGCATCGCCGCGGGCGTCGCGGCAGGGAGAATATTAAACCTTAATAAACAGAAACTTACCTATGCGATGGGGATTGCCGCCACACAGGCCGGCGGCATGCAACAAAACCGCGGCACCATGTGCAAATCATTTCACGCTGGCAAGGCCGCGGCGAATGGCGTGCTCGCGGCGCTGCTCGCCGAGCAGGGCTTCGACAGCACGCAGGAAATCATCGAAGGCAAAAAAGGTTTCAGCCGCATCTACAGCGACAGGGCGGAAGTCGATCAGTTGGCCGCGAACCTTGGCGGCGGCTGGCTCATCGAAAGCAACGGTCACAAACCCTACGCGTGCGGTCTCGTGCTGCATCCGCTGATCGATGCCGTGATTGCGCTGCGTGCCAGAACGAAACTCAGCGCGGCCGACGTGGATGAAATCACCCTGCGCGTGCACCCGTTGGCGCGATCGGTCACCGGTGTGGTTGAGCCGTCAACCGGGCTTCAGTCGAAATTCAGCATCCATCATTCAGCGGCGGCGGCTTTTGTCGAGGGTAATGCAGGCGTTGCGCAATACACCGATGCCAAGGCCAATGACCCACTGCTCGTTGCACTGCGCCGCAAGGTGAAAGTTGTCACGGACGAAACGCTGGGCAAGGATGAGGCTCATGCAATCGTCGTTGCCGGCAGTGTGAGAGCAGAGGCGCACGTGCCGCACGCCAGCGGCACGGTGGCGAATCCGATGAGCGACGCGGCTATCGAAGTGAAGTTTCTCGCCAATGCGACGCCGGCGATTGGCGAAGCGCGCGCGAAGCGGGTGTGCGAGGAGGTGTGGGCGTTGGAGACCGTGGGTGATATGCGCGAGTTGATTGGGTTGCTTGCGTAGCTATTGAGATTGGGTCTCTAATCAGCCTGATGAATGGCGCAAGGCGGTGTTTAGAATTTTGTGTTTTTTTCGCAACGCCGCTGTTGAGCGTCTGTGTTCATGCACGGGTTAGGGATCATTTCGAATCCCTGAGTGGTTTCATTACGCATGTCTTGGCTATTGCTTTTTCGGACGAAACCCCGGCAAGTAAACCGGCCCGTCTTCGATGCCATCCACCGGTGGCCCGCTCATGCCATGACTGGTGTCCTTGGCTACAAATGTGAGTACATCGCCAGTTGCCGATGCGATAGCACTGTGCTGGGTGCCCGGCGGAATATGTGTAGCCGAGAGAGGTGGCGCTTCAATGGTTTGGCCACCGATTTCATAAATCATTGTGCCGTCGAGCACGAAGCTGAATTGTTCGTTCGGATGCGTGTGCAGTTTGGTGCCGGAACCCACGCCCTTGTGGATATGGCCGACCTGCAACTTCTCGCCGCGTAGCGCCGCGCCGAATGAGGATGATTTCTTTGAAATGAAATTGCGCGCGATCACTTCGGCGCTGGTGGCGTAGTCGGGCACCGCATTCAGATTCCCGATGTCGTAGACGTAGCACAGCTGCTTGCCTGAAATGTTTTGCGTCTGCGGTATTGGCAAGCCATTCGCGCCGGGCTTCCATTCATTAGCGCCTGCCCCGAAGCCTGGGAAATTCCGTGGGTCATTGTCATCTCCGTCGATAGGCACACTGGCCATGCTGCCTCGCGTATCTTCTACCGCATAAAAAATCACGTCCTTATCGGTGTCGGCGACAAGGCTGTGTGCCATGCCCGCTGGTATGTGCACAACGTGATCCTTAGGCACGCGAAATACTTGTCCATCGATGTCGGCAATTAAGGTGCCTTGCAGAACGTAGTTAAACTGCTCATTTGCATGCGAGTGAATATTGGAGCCAGTGCCGCGCGCCTTATGCATCAGCGCAATCTGTAAGCGTTCGCCTTTAACCACCGCGCCTATTGCGGTGGATTGTGTGGTGTCGAGCGTCTCGCCGGATAGCAGCCGGTGTACCGTTACCGTTGCACTATTAGGACCGGCAGGTACGTGGGTAATCTCATTGAGGTGGTAAATATGGCGTGTTACGGTCTGGGTTGCGGTATTCATATGCGATCCTCGAAGAGGCGTTAAGTTTCGTCAGTCCTTGCGTTCAGGGCTATGCAACGGGAGCGGATCTGTTTAAATGCTAACCCTTCCAATTGTCTGCCGCGCCGTTTTTGGCCACATGTTCTTCCAGCCGCGTGGTCGAGCGTGCAATGGTGTAGCGTGCCGGACCGCTGTCACCGACGCGCCAACGATAGGCTATGCCCCGCGGCACATGAATCACGTCGCCACTACGGGCGCGGTAACCGCTCCCCGCGATTATTGTGTCAATTTCGCCGCTAATCACGTAGGCCAGCAATTCATGTGTTGCAGTGTTCTCCGCGGTATCGTGTCCGGCAGGGGAGTGCACGTAAGCCCAAGACAGGTTCAGGCCGTTCACCCATTGCTCGTGATGGCCGGAAGGTTTGCTGTCGCCAAAACCCGCGCACATTCCATAGTGACAGTTGCCGAGGCCGGCGATAATCGCTTGCGATTGCTCTGGCGCCTTTTCGTTGCCGGGATATTTGCCCGCAGCGAAGTCACGAGCCACCTCGGTGGCAGAACGCGCCTTGTCCGGCAGCGCCTCATCTGCTGCGGCGCCGATCAGTGTCCAGGTTCGATCTTTGAGATAGAGGTAGCGTATGCCGTTCGGCCCGGCGCGAAAACTGTGCTGCGCGTTGGAGGGAATATGCACCAGCGTGCCTGGCGTTACGTGCTGGCGTTCGTCGCCAACAATACTGTCGAACTCACCTTCGAGTAGAAACGCCATAAACTCGTTGGGGTGGTAATGCAGCTTCGATTCCTGACCGGCCTGTTTGGTGACGCAGCGGAAATACATGGTTTCGGCTTCGATCACAGGGCCTTGTGTGGTCGATAGGTGCGGGTTGAGATGATGTGATTTCATCTCATCAAAGCGGAAAAACGGCATTCGGGCTTTACTCCTCTCGCAGGTTGGGCAAACTTCATTGTGTCAGCCAATAGCCTACTATATATTCACGGGCAAAGCTCTGGGGGAGCATGCTGTGAAGATTTTTCTGAAAACCATAAGTTGCATCGCAATTGCTTCGCTGGCGCCGCAGGTTGTCGCACAGAATTACCCGGTGCGTCCTGTGCGTATCGTTGTGCCCTTCGTGGCCGCCGGTCCGACCGACATCAACGCGCGGATGGTGGCGCAAAAGCTGACCGAGGCGTGGGGTCAATCGTTCGTGGTGGAAAACCGTGCCGGTGCGGGCGGCGTGCTGGGTACCGAAATTGTTGCCAGAGCCGCGCCGGATGGCTACACCCTGCTGGGTGCAAATCCCGGCCCGCTGACCATTGCGCCCAGCCTCAATGCGAAAATGCCGTACGATACGTTCAGGCATTTGACACCCATCATACTGGTGACCAATACCACCAGCGTGACCGCAGTGCATCCCAGTGTGCCGGTCAAAACCGTTAGGGAATTGATTGCGCTGGCGAAAGCGCAGCCCGCTAAACTGAGCTATGGCACACCCGGTATCGGAACCGTTGGGCATCTGTCCTGGGAGTTGTTCAATCATTTGGCCGGCACGCGCATGTTGCATGTGCCCTATAAGGGATCAGGGCAAGCCAACAATGATTTTTTGGCGGGCCAGATCGACTTGCGCGCTTTTTCCACGCCCTCGGCGATCCCCTTGATGAAAACCGGCAAAGCCAGGGTCATAGCCATTAACGGCCTGAAGCGCTCCCCATTAATACCCGACGTACCGACAGCACATGAATCAGGCCTGCCGGGGTTTGAATCGGCCAACTGGAACGGCATCATGGCGCCCGCCGGTACGCCGCGTGAAATCGTCATCAAGTTGCACGACGAAATTCAGCGCCGCGTGGTGAAGTCCGATCTGCGCGAACAACTCGTTAAAGACGGCTACGAAGTGGTAGGGCTGGGCCCGGAGGATATGACTGCGTTTATGCAAAAAGAAGTGGCGAAGTGGGCGAAAGTCATTAAGACAGCGAATGTAAAAATTGATTAAAAACAAAAGGATATGAAAATGATCAAAACCACGAGCGACGAACACTACTTCATGTATTTTCCCGGCAACTATCGCTGGTCGGCGGGTTTTCTCAGCATGCTCAGCTGCTCGACTTGGGGCGGCGCGGACATCGGTGAAGTGGATCGTATCGGGCAGATTCTCAAAGCCGCGCCCAAGCAATCGGACGAAGCGTGGTTCGATGCCTGCGTCAAGGTGGGCAAAGAAACGCATGTCCACGCCGCGCGCTACGAAAAATCCGGACATCGCGTATCCGCCGCGCCGTTCTACCTGCGCGCGTGCAAGCACTACCAGATGGCTGAACGTTTCCGCACGCCGAAAGACGCTATTGCGTTGGAAATTTATCAAAAAAGCATTGACTGCTTTCACGCGTTCACGCGCATGAGTGATGTCAACATCGAGATCGTCGAAGTGCCGTTCGTCGATGGCAGTTTGCCCGGTTACTTTGTGCACGCGCAGAACAGCAGCGCTGAGCGCAAGCCCACGGTGGTGTTTTTTGATGGGCTGGATGTGACCAAAGAACTTCTTTACATGCGTGGCGTGCCGGATTTGATCAAGCGCGGCATATCCGTGCTGATCATGGATGGCCCCGGCACCGGCGAGGCCATCCGCTTTCGCAAGCATTATCTGCGCCATGACTACGAAGTCGCCGGCTCCGCCTGCGTGGATTGGCTGGAGAAGCGCGCTGACGTGAACGGAGAAAAGATCGGCATCGTTGCCAATAGCCTCGGCGGCTATTACTCGCCGCGTTGCGCGTCAATGGAGCCGCGTTTTGCCGCCTGTGTCGCTTGGGGAGCGATCTGGGATTACCACGCCACTTGGAAGCGTCGTATCGACGCCGCGTTTAACGCCGCCATGTCCGTGCCGGGGCATCACATTACCTGGATACTTGGCGTTAACACCGTGGAAGAAGCGCTGAAGAAACTGGAACCTTATCGACTCGATGGCGTGGTGCAAAAAATGCGCTGCCCTTTCCTGGTCGCACACGGTTCTGAAGACGAGCAAGTGCCGCTTGCCGATGCGCAAGCGCTGTTCAATGCCAGTGGCTCCAAAGACAAGACCCTGCGCGTGTTTACGCCTGAAGAAGGTGGCGCTCAGCACTGCATGCGCGACTACGCCGTGTTGGGTGTGGCGGAAATGTGGAACTGGTTTGAAGACAAATTGGTGCGTAGCTAGCACGCTGGAAGTGATGCCGATATTGCAGCTATTCCGCCGTTAAACCGATTTCGCGAATCACTTTGCCGTAACGCGCGGTATCACGGCGCACGATTTCAGTGAGCTGTTCTGGCGACCCCGCCAGTACCTCGGCACCTTGATTTGCGAAGCGCTCGCGCATTTCCGGCAGTTGCAGCACGCGGTTCAAATCCGCATTTACCTTGCTGATGATGTCGCGTGGTGTGCCTGCGGGTGCGAGCAAACCCATCCACGTTGTCACATCAAACTCGGGATAGGTCGCGGCGACAGCTGGAACAGCAGGCAACAACACCGAACCTTTTGCAGACGAAATAGCAATCGCGCGCACACGCCCTGATTTCACTTGAGGAAGCACGCCTACAACATTGGCGAACATGAGATCAACCTGTCCTGCGACCAGATCCACGGACGCCGGTGCAAAACCCTTGTAGGGAATATGGTGCATTTTTATTTTTGCCAGCGTCTGCAATAATTCCATTGCCAGATGCTGCAGATTGCCCACGCCTGCCGAGGCATAGTTCAAACCGCCGGGTTTTGACACCGCAAGTTTGACCAAATCGGACACCGATTTCACGGGCATTGACGGATGCACCACCAACACCATTGGCGACGACAGCATGAGACTCACCGGCGCAAAATCCTTCTGTGGATCGTAAGGCAGCTTCTTGCGCAATGTCGGGTTGATGGCTTGGGATGCCACGTTGGCGAGAAAAAACGTATAACCGTCGGGTGGAGACTTTGCTGCCAC
>VFLF01000139.1 GCA_009885185.1 Nitrosomonadales bacterium
CAACTGCTGGGCAAGGTGATTATTCGTTTGCCGTAGATCGGTTACGTCGACTCCGCCTTCGCCCCCGACAGCTTGATGACTTTTGCCCACTTGGCGATTTCGGATTTGAGGTACGCCGTAAATTGTTCCGGCGTATTCGGCATGGGATCGGCGCCCGCGTTCATCAATTGCTCGCGAAAATCCGCCGTGGCGAGCACCGAGGTGATTTCTTTATTCAGCCGCAGAATCACGCCGCGCGGCACGCCGGCGGGCGCGATGATGCCGTACCACGAGCCTGCTTCGTAACCCGGCACGCCGGATTCAGCCACCGTCGGCAACTGCGGCACCAGGTTCGAGCGCGCCGCCGTGGTCACCGCCAGCCCGCGCAACCGGCCCGTTTTGATGTGCGGTATCGCCGAGGGCGCGGTGCTGAACACCACATGCAGCCGCCCCGCAATCAAATCCAGTAGACCGGGGCCGAGGCCTTTATAAGGCACATGCGTGAGCTGGATGTCCGCCATCGCCGCGAACAATGCGCCGCCCAGATGCGTGGAGTTACCCGTGCCCGCCGAGGGATACATGATGCTGCCCGGCTTGGCCTTGGCCGCCGCAATCAAATCGCCCACGCTCTTGATCGGCAGCGCGGGGTTCACCGCCAGCACCAGAGGACTCACGCCCACCATCGACACCGGCGAAAAATCCTTGATCGAATCGTACGGCAGCTTGGCGTAGAGCGTGGCGTTGGTCGCCTGCGAACTGCTGGTGGTAAGCAGCGTGTAACCATCGGGTGTGGCACGCGCGAGTATCTCCATTGCCACGATGGTATTCGCGCCGGGACGGTTATCCACCACGATCGATTGGCCCAGCCCTTTTGATATCGCCGCGCCCAGCGAGCGCGAGATGATGTCATTGCCGCCGCCGGGGGCGAACGGCGAGATCAGGCGGATGGGGCGGGTGGGGAATATTTCGGCTGCTGCCGTGGCCGGCGTTTGTGCGATGCACGTGAGCCCCAGCGCGTAGCAGGCAAGCAGGTTTGACGTGGCGGGCATGTTTGGTATTCGCGATCGGTCGTGTGTCGAGGCGGTCATGTTACGACATTCTTAACGGGCGCCGAATATCTTTGGGCGCTTGGCGGCAGGGTGTCGCCGTCGTTGACAACGCGCGGTGCGCATCGCACCATCAGTTCTTTCCAGCCTGTCGCGGAGCGTGCCATGAACCGAAATCAGAAACTTGTCGTGATGTTGTCGGCCGCATTGATATTTGCCGCGCCATTAAGCGGCTGCGGCAAGAGCAAGGAGCAGGAAGCCGCGGAGGCTGCCGCCGCGAAAATGGCGGAAGCCGCGAAGAAGATGGAGGAGGTCGCCAAGGCCGCCAAGTCGGGCGTGCCGCAGTCGCCACAGGCGGCCATCAAGCAGGGCGCGGATGCAATGGCGGCGGCGTCGGGCATGATCGGCGCGATGATGGGGGGCGACGGCAAGGGCGCGGTGGAGCCAGTGGATTTTCGCGAGTTGAAAACGTTGCTGCCGGACTCGATCAATGGCCTGAAGCGCGGCGAAGAATCCGGCGAGCGCTCGGCCACGGCGGGCATCAAAGTCTCGCACGCGCAGGCGCGCTACGGTTCCGGCGGTAGCAATGAGGGGGCCGGTCGGCGGCTGCGTGTGAAAATTACCGACACGGGTTCGATGAGTGGTCTTGCCGGCATGGCCGCCGCGGCGTGGACGATGGTGGATATCGACCGCGAGACGCCGAACGGCTACGAAAAAACCTCTACCGTGAGCGGCCACAGAATGCACGAAAAGTGGAATGACAAGGACAAACGCGGCGAAGTCGATATGATCGTCGGCGGCCGTTTCATCGTCGAGATCCGCGGCACCGGCATCGAGATGAAAGATCTCAAGCAGGCGATCAACGCGATTGATCTGAAAAAACTCGACGCGCTGAAGAACGCGCCGCCCGTGGCTGCGGCGAAATAGACTGAAAATAGACTGAACCAGGCTGAAGCAGGCGGCCAGCGGACGACGTGGCGCCAGTCACTCAATGCGGATATTCGCCTCGCGTATCACCTTCGCCCAGCGCTCGGTATCGGTCTTGAGAAAGTTGTAAAACTCCGCCGGGGTGCTGGTGACGGCATCGATGCCGACGCGGGTGAGTTGCTTCACGGTATCCGGCGCGTGCATGACTTTGCGCAGGTCGCTGTTGAGGCGCTCGATGATGTCGGCGCGCACGCCCGCGGGCGCGAGCACGCCGTACCAGGAATCCAGCAGCAAATCCGGGTAACCAGCCTCTTCGGAAGTGGGAACGTTGGGCAGCGCTGGTTGCCGCGAGCTCGCCAGCACCGCGAGTCCGCGCAGTCGGCCGCTGTTGATGAAGGGTATCGTCGCCGGCACGGTGACGGTGACGACTTCAATTTCACCGCTGAGGATGTGCGTGAGCGCGATGCTTGCACCCTTGTACGGCACATGCACCATATCGATTTTCGCCAGCGACTTGAACATCTCGCTTGCCAGGTGATTGCCCGAACCCACGCCGCCGGAACCGTAACTCAGTTTTCCCGGTTGCTTGCGCGCGATCTGCACCAGTTCATTCAGCGTTTTTGCCGGCACCGACGGGTGGATCACCATCACATTGGGTACGTTGGCGGTTTGCGAGACGGCTTGAAAGTCGCGCAGCGCGTTGAAGCCGAGTTTTTTGTAAAGGCTGGGACTGATGGCCACGGTTGAACTGGCCTGCACCAGCGTGTAGCCGTCCGGCGGCGCTTTGGCCGCGAGTTCGAATCCGATGTTGCCGCCCGCGCCCGGACGAAAATCCACCACCACAGATTGACCTAGCGCGGCCCCGAGTTTTTCGGAAATCAGCAGCGCGAGGATTTGCGAAGCGCCGGTAGGAAATGGCGAAATAAAGCGGATGGTTTTTTCGGGGTACTTTTGGGCGTGCAGCGGCGTGGTGATTGCCAGCATGGACGCGGCGAAGATGAACTTCAGGAGGGGAGGTTGGGTCATTGGGTTCTCCGGTTGATTTGGTCTAGTTGGCTTACTTGTAGCCCCTCACCCCAGCCCGGCCCCTCGCTTGCTCGCGCAGGCTCTCCCCGTAAACGGGGCGAGGGAGTTTTTCTTTGGTTACTCCACTTTAATCTTTGCTTCCCTAACCACTCGCACCCACTTCTCGGTCTCCACCCGCACAAACTTGTTGAATTCGGCGGATGAACTGGTGATGACATCGAGCCCCACCTTGGCGAGTTGCGCGCGGGTTTCGGGCGCCTGCATGACTTTGACGATGTCGCTGTTAAGGCGCTCAAGAATGTCGGCGCGCACGCCGGTCGGTGCGAAGACGCCGTACCAGGTGTCCATCAATAGCTCCGGGTAGCCCGCCTCTTTGGTGGTCATCACGCCGGGAAGGGTGGGCACGCGATTGGGTGCGAGCACCGCCAGCCCGCGCAGCCGGCCGCTGCTGATAAACGGAATGGTCGCGGGTACGCTCACCGTTACCATATCGATTCCACCGCCGAGGATGTGCGTGAGCGCGATGCTCGCGCCCTTGTAAGGCACATGCACGATATCCACCTTGGCAAGGTGCTTGAACAACTCGCTGGCCAACTGATTGGCCGAGCCGATGCCGCCGGAGCCGTAGCTCAGTTTGCCGGGTGATTTGCGCGCGATGGCGACGAGTTCGCTGACGGTTTTGGCGGGTACTGATGGATGCGTGACCAGCACATTGGGCACGGTGGCCACATGCGTGATGGGTGCAAAATCGCGCAGCGCATCGAACGGCAATTTTTTGTAGAGCGCCGGACTGATGGTGATCGAGGGGCTGGCGAGCAGCAGCGTGTAACCATCCGGCGGCGCCTTGGCGGCGATCTCGGTGCCGATGATGCCGCCCGCGCCCGCGCGAAAATCCGCATACACCGGCTGGCCCAGCGCGGCTGGGAGTTTTTCCGCGAGAAGCAGGCCGAGAATTTGCGACGCGCCGGTGGGAAACGGCACTACGAGGCGGATGTTTTTTTCGGGATATTTTTGCGCGGTGGCGGGCAGCGCGGCCATCAGCAGGAGCGTTGCGGTGATGCGAAGAAAGGGCTTCATGTGTTGATCGGTTGTGGCGGGATTGTGGAAAACTTATACCGTTTGCACCGTGGCCGCGCAATGCCGGTGGTGTCCGGCGCGCGGTGATTCAGCGTAAACTCGCCGATGTTGACGTTGCGATGCCACAATAAATAATCGTTTAAAAACATATATTTATATTATGCCTGCCACTGAAGCCTTCAATCTCACAGCCAATCGCAGCGAGGCCTGCTCATGAGCGCACAGCACGCGCTGCACAAAATTATCTCGAATTGCGCGCGTCCGCACGGCGGCACGGTGACGCCGGGTTCGTTTGTCGAAATCGAACCCGATGTGTTCTCGGTGATTCTGTCGCCCAATGGCTCAGACGCGAAAAAACTGATGGCGGATCTGGATGAACTCGGCGTGAAGGAACTGCCGCTGAAGGATCGCATTTTCGCCGTTTCCGATCACGCCTCGCCCGCGCCGACCATGCAACTGGCGGCGTCGCAAAAATTGTGGCGCGACTTTTACCGCTCGCACGGCGTGCGCGTGTTCGACGGTGGCGCCGGCGTATCGCACTTGGTGCTGTGCGAGGAAGGCATCGCGCTGCCCGGCACGCTCGGCATCGCCATTGATTCGCACGGCCCCACCATGGGCGCGGTGGGCATGTATGCCACGTCGCTGGGCGGCGGTCGGCTCACGCTGTATGCGATCGGGCGCTATTTTCTGGAAGTGCCGAAAGTCACGCTGGTGAAAGTGCGCGGCTCGGCCAAGCTCGGTCGCGGTGTCTACGGGCGCGATGCGGCGCTGTATGTGAACGGCAAGCTTGGCCAGCGCGGCGCGTACGGCAATGCGGTGGAATTCGCCGGATCGTTTATCGACGAGTTGTCGATGGACATGCGCTTTACGTTCGCCAACATGGGCGTGGAACTCGGCGCGGTGGCGTCCTACATACAGCCCGACCAAACCACGCTGGATTGGGTAAAGCCGCGCGCGAAAGCGCCGTTCAAGGTGTACGAAACCGATGCCGATTTTAGGTATGACCAGGTGCATGAAGTGGATATCTCCGGCCTTGAGCCGCAGATCGCCGTGCCGCACAAGCCCGATGACGTGATGCCGGTGTCGGCGGTGGCCGGGCGTAAGGTTGATCAGGCGTATCTGGGTTCGTGCGCCAGCGGGCGACTGGAGGACATTGCCGCCGCGGCTGCGGTGCTGAAAGGGCGCAAGGTGCATCCCGATGTGCGCTTCATCGTGACGCCGGGTTCGCGCGAGATCCTGATCGCGGCGACCAAGGCGGGCTACATTCAGACGCTGCATGAGGCGAACTGCATTGTCACCAATGCCAACTGCGGCGCGTGCCCCGGCCTGCACGGCGGGCTGCTCTCGCCGGGTGACGTGGCGATCACCTCCATCACGCGCAACTTCGAGGGCCGCATGGGGCCGGGCGGCGAAATTTATCTGGCGTCGCCGGCCACCGTGGCGGCCTCGGCTATCGAGGGTTGCATTACGAGTCCCGTGGCGTATTTGTAAGGTCAAAATCATTTGACGCGGATTTACGCAGATTAAAACCCAACCTGTCATACCCGCGCAGGCGGGTATCCATAAGGCGTCTCAAGTGGCACGGTGTTATGGGTTCCCGCCTGCGCGGGAACGACGGTGTTGGGATTAATCCGCGTCAATCTGCGTAAATCCGCGTCAAAAAAAGTTGTGAGGTAAAAATGAAAATCACTGGCAAAATCTGGAAGTTTCCGCAGGACGACATCAACACGGGCCTTATCCGCAAGCAGCAGTACAACCACCTGCCGCCGCAGGAGCAGGGCAAATACTGCATGGAGACCATCGACCCGACATTCGCGGGCAAGGCGCGGCCCGGCGACATCATCGTGGCGGGCAACAACTTCGGCTGCGGTTCATCGACCCCCGCGCATTATTCGATCATGGCGCTGGGCATCCCCGCCGTGGTGGCGGAGTCATTCGGCAAATTGTTTTTTAGCAACTGCATCGGCGGTGGACTGTGGCCAGTGGCGTGCCCCGGCATTCTCGAACTGGTGGAGACGGGCGACACGATTGAAATCGATACCGATACCTTTATCGTGCGCAACGTGTCGAACGGCAGGCAACTCAGCGGGCAGGCGTTGCCGGATTTTTACCGTGACATGATCGACGCGGGCGGCGAGAAGGCTTATCTCAAG
>VFLF01000536.1 GCA_009885185.1 Nitrosomonadales bacterium
TATTATTGAACCGTTATTGAACCAATATTATCATTACAGTTCGGAAATATCAAGGATATAAATAAAATAATCGAAATATATCTGTTCATTTTAAAATATTTACGGTAATATATCGGTTCATTGTGAATAAACAATGAGACAAAATGGGTTCATAGCTGACGTTAGATGGACTGACTTTGAACCGATTTTACTCTGTAATTCAACCTGACCACTTATAGGAAATACCATGAAAAAATTAATCTCCGCACTGTTTGTTTCGATCTCCATGACCTCGACAGCGTACGCTGCTGATATTGTCGATACCGCCGTGGCTGCAGGCAATTTCAAGACGCTAGCCACTGCACTGAAAGCCGCCGGACTCGTCGAAACCCTCAAAGGCCCCGGTCCCTTCACGGTGTTTGCACCGACCGACGCTGCGTTCGCGAAAATCCCCCCGGAGCAACTGCAAGCATTGCTGAACGACAAGGCAAAGCTGACCGCCGTCCTCACGTATCACGTCGTGTCGGGCAAAGTCATGTCCAAGGATGTCAAGGCTGGCTCGGTGAAAACAGTGCAAGGCTCGTCGCTGACTGTCAGCACGATGGGCGGCGTCAAGGTGGATAAAGCCAACGTTACCGCCGTCGATATCGTCGCCGACAACGGCGTCATCCACGTTATCGACAGCGTCGTGCTGCCCAAGTAAGACCCTTCCGCCACATTGACTGCACACGCGAGTGTGCAGTCAAACCAACACAGCCAAAATTTACGAACACCGTAAAAACAAGGGGCCCGTCGCGACGCCGTCGTTAGAGAGCGCCTTACAGGATACAGAGACTACGTTGAAAGTGCTCAAGGCGCTTACGGAAAACAGTTTCGATGCCGTCCTCATCGTGGATGCCATCGAAGACTCGAAGATTATCTATGTGAACAAGGCTTTCAAAAAACTCACTGGTTACGCTCCGCGCGAAGTTCTGGGAAAAACGCCGGGCATTTTGCAGGGTGCGGCTACAGATAAAGCTGTTGTTGCGCGCCTTTCGAAGTGTCTGAAGAAGAACGCCGCGTTCGAAGGCAAGGTTATTAATTACAAGAAGGATGGCACGCCTTTTGTCATGCATTGGCGCGTATTGCCCGTGTGCATAGGCACGCAAACCAAGGTCTGGGTTGCCATCCAGCGAGCAGGCTAAAAATTTTTCGGATAACGGCTTCGTGCACCCGCCAGATGCAACCCAAATTGAACATCATCACGTTGACGGTCTGCAAGACGGTCATCTTCGCGGGAAACACGCTTACTGTGGCCGGTTGCCTGGGCTTGATACTGGTGGCCAGCGGGCTACTCAGGCACGAATTGTTCGCCATCGGCATCTCGTCGGGTATACGCGTCATTGGTTCGGTTGCAATTGCAGGTTGTTTATTGAGCGCTATCGGTTACGGCATTTTGGATTATCAGGATAAATAAACTCTGGGAGCACCAAGAAATGTTCAGGAAATCTGATTTTTTCATTCTTTTGGCGGTAATGATTTCATTCTCCATATCCGCCTATCTCTGGTTCGTCGTACAAGATCGTGAGCAGGCGATTTTCACAGCCATCTGGATACCCTCCATTTTTGGCTTTGGCATCTATTTCAAAGTGGCGGCTTTGCTGGGAAGGGGGCGCTAATGGACACCAATTTACTACTGGTAGTAGGTACCGTCGTCTTTGTGGCGCTTCTTATCGGTGTTGGCTACACGATCATTGAATTCAAAAGTATGAAATGAGTCATGTTCGCTATGAAAGGAAATCGGCTTTGCCAAGCGTCGATGGCTGATGGCGCGGCAATACCACGAGCTTGAAAGATGCTTAAGGCGCGTATGCCGATGCCTGCAATGGTATTAGGCGTTTGTGGTTCGGTGCCTTTCGTAGCGCTGACTGCCGCCATCGCGTTTGGTCCGGAAAGTTGGTATGCCTACTGGTTGGTGGCGCTGTCCTACTATGGCGCGGTTATTCTTACTTTCGTCGGTGCGCTGCATTGGGCCTATGCCCTGAAACGAGATGCGCCTTGTGACGAGGCATGGCTGCAATATGGCTTTAGTGTCACCCAGGCAGTGATGGCGTGGCTATCGTTGCTTTTTCCAGTATGGACCGCGCTGCGGCTGCAAGCAGCCGGGCTGCTGATCTGTTACGTGTTTGACCGCGCCATGGCGCGCGCGGATCCCGTGCCCGCGTGGTTTCTCCGGTTGCGTGCAATGCTGACGGCCGTTGGCGCGGCGTCTCTCGCCTTCGCGAGCTGGGTATGAGAGTACCCATGGCGCAAAAAATGCCAAGGCAAGAGACGATGGATGATCCCAGATGCTGTGGTTCAGGCGTATGCATCATAAATGCAGAAGGTTGCTGTTGGTGCGGTCAACAATGGGACGGCAAAAAAATGTGTTCCGTGCTGTTAGAAAATGATGTGCATAATGAACGCGGTGAGTCTGTACCCAAAACGCAAGTTCACCTGAGTGTTCTTAAATCGCGTTCAGGGTGATGGTTGCTGGTGGCGGGTTGCCCGGCTCGATCTGAAAAATAGGCTGGGCGCAGCGGTTCGTCGGAGGCGCGGGCGCCAAGCAAGCTGAGAAGAATGACCGCCGAAGTTATAGTGTAAGCCCGCATGCGACAAAAGCTTGGGCTATAGGCGTCCATAAGCCCTTTGATTGAAAAATTGCAGACTTCTTACACTAGGCATGGCGCGCCGTGAGTCACTTCAGTCTGTCTTGATCATCCCCACGACTGATAGCCTGCCGTCTTGCGTGCGGCGCATGATCACAATCTCGCCCGATGCGGGATGCACCCCGCTGATGGCTGTAATGTTGACCTGATGGGTGACAAGCAGTAGCGGCTGGTCGAGGTTTTGCACCTTCAGCCAATTCGTAAGCGCCTCGTTCTGCAAGCTTTCCCGCTCGCCGTGCTGGAAAAAGGAATTCAGTATCGGCAGTTCGTTGACTTTCCCCATTCCGATCAGTCTTGCGGTATCGAGGCAGCGGCACCATTGGCTGGAATAGACTCGTAGCGTACGTAAGCCATTTGCGCGTAGTCGCTGGCCTATTTTCGCCGCCTGCTTCTGTCCTTCTTCAGACAGATTTCGCTGCGTCGTGCAGTCGCGAAGCGAGAAGTTACCCGGGTCGCCTGTCCCAGGTGCAATCGCGTGACGAATCAGCGCAACGTGTCCTCCACTGCGAAGGGAGTTCCAAAGCGCCGCTTCTCCATCAGCAGCGGGTGCTACCGGCGACCGCAGCAGACCGACTGCCAATGCGACGATTGCGACTAACCACGATGAAAAGCGGCGCGTATTTTTCATCAGCACAAGACCTGTTCGAAATTTGGTCGTGCCTTGCTGACTAAGCAGAAACGCTTGCGGCCAACGTGTTGCTGAATCCATGCAATACTTCCCCGGCCAACTGCCGGCCACTCAGCCAAGCGCCTTCCACGGTGCCTCCGTTGATCCAGTCACCGCACAAGCCAATGCCAGTCTCAGCGTCCCAAACGCATCCTTTAATGAGTTTGGGGTCGGTGCTGGCATAGCGCCAGCGATGAGCCGTCCACGCTGCAGGCGCGGGGGCGCCCAACTGGCTGAAAGCTTGCAGCAGCGAATCGGCGACGCTGTTAGCGTCTTGTTCCAAATGAGCCTCGCTCCAGTCGGCGGTGGCATGCAGTACCCACGTTTCCTGTCGGCTGCGTCCCGGTTTGCTGGTGTCACGGGCAATCCAACGCAGAGGCCCCGTATTGACGAAGGCAGCATCAAACGGTAGTGGCAGTGCAAAGTCAAAGCGCACCATCAGACACCAGCAGCCACGCATGTTCGCGCTGTTCGCTACGGTAGTCAGTTCGGGAGCCGCCTCCCGCAGCAACATCGCGGCCTGCGGTGCGGGTAACGATAGCAATACGGCATCGAACCGTTTATCCAGCCTGCCATTCGCAGCAGTATACAAATACCAGCCATCTGGCTGGCGCGATATACGCTGGATGGTTATTTGAGTTGTCAATGCCAACGTGTCACACAGAGAACGCGCAGGCGCTGTCATGCCTGGAACGCCCACATATCTTCGTATACCCTGTTCTTGATCGGGCAAATTGCAGCCGCCCAGCACTTGTAATCTGGGATCCCACAATTCAGCTACGCCAGCATGTTGCCAGCGCGCCACTTCCGCACGAAAGTCGGGGTGCTGCGCGGTGAAGTATTGGGCGCCGTGATCACATTGCCACCCGTTAGCGCGGCGAGTGCTCATCCGGCCGCCCGGCCCCATGCTTTTGTCGAACAGACTGACCTTCAGGCCAGCTTGCTGAAGCGAAGTTGCGCAGGACAAGCCGGCGATACCGGCGCCAATGACGGCCAGGTGCGGAGTGTGCTGCATAGGTGTCGTTCCAACGCTCGAAGTATTTCAGGTAAGGTGCAGATTGGATTTCTCTGCGACGGTATGCATATCCTTGTCGCCGCGTCCCGACAAATTCACCAGCAGGATTTGATCCTTCTTCATGCGTGGCGCCATCTTGGCGGCATAGGCCAGCGCATGGCTGGACTCCAGCGCCGGGATAATGCCTTCCATTCGGCACAGGTCGTGAAACGCCTGCAAGGCTTCGTCGTCGGTGATCGACACATACTCGGCGCGGCCGCTGTCTTTCAGCCACGCATGTTCGGGACCGACGCCGGGATAATCCAGGCCGGCGGAAATCGAATGGGTTTCAATGATCTGGCCGTTGTCGTCCTGCAATAGATAGGTGCGGTTGCCGTGCAGAACACCGGGCTTGCCGGCGGTCAGGGTGGCGGAGTGTTTGCCGCTTTCAAGCCCGTAACCAGCCGCTTCAACGCCGATCAGGCGCACGTTCTTTTCGTTGATGTAGGGATAAAAAATTCCCATCGCATTGGAGCCGCCGCCGACGCAGGCGAGGATGGCGTCGGGTTGGCGTCCGGTCATTTCGGGCATTTGTTCCAGCGCTTCAATGCCGATCACCGACTGAAAGTCGCGCACCATCATCGGATACGGGTGCGGCCCGGCCACGGTGCCGATGATGTAGTAGGTGTTTTCGATGTGGGTCACCCAGTCGCGCATGGCTTCGTTCAGGGCATCCTTGAGGGTCTTGGAGCCGCTTTCCACCGGTACCACGGTGGCGCCCAGCAGTTTCATGCGGTAAACGTTCTGCGCCTGGCGTTTGACGTCCTCGGACCCCATGTAGACCACGCATTCCATGCCGTAGCGGGCGGCGATGGTGGCGGTGGCGACACCGTGCTGGCCCGCGCCGGTTTCGGCGATCACGCGCGGCTTGCCCATGCGCTTGGCGAGCATGGCCTGGCCGATGACGTTGTTGATCTTGTGCGCGCCGGTGTGGTTCAAGTCTTCGCGCTTTAAATACACCTGTGCGCCGCCGAAGTGTTCAGACCAGCGTTTGGCGTGATACACCGGGCTGGGACGACCGACGTAGTGCTTGAGTTCGTAGGCGAACTCGCGCTTGAATTCGGCGTCGTGCTGGTATTTCTCGTAGGCCGCGCGCAGTTCGTCGAGTGCGTCGATCAGCGTTTCGGCGACGAAGGTGCCGCCGTAGGGGCCAAAATGGCCCAGGGTATCGGGCAGATCATACATTTGCATTACAAACTCCAGTGACAAACGCAGCGATTTTGGCGTCGCTTTTGATTCCCTTGGATGATTCCACGCCACTGGAAACATCCACCGCCCATGGCCAAACCGCCTGAATGGCCGACGCCACATTGTCCGGCGTCAAACCGCCGGACAACACCACCGGCAAAGGAAGATTTTTCGGAATCAGCGCCCAGTCGAACGTGGCGCCCGTGCCGCCGTGCGTGCCTTCAACGTAGGCATCCAGCAATAACGCCTTGGCGTCATGATAATCACGGGCGTATTGTAACAAATCCAGTCCCGGCCTCACGCGCACGGCCTTCAGATACGGCACGCCAAATTGACGACAAAACGCAGGCGGTTCATCACCATGAAATTGCAGCAGATCGACGCGCGCCGTGGCGAGCGTTTGATGAACTTCATCAGCGGCGGCATCGACAAACAATCCCACGCTCATCACGAAGGGCGGCAACACGCGCATGAGTTGCGCCGCTCGCGCGGGCGTGACGTGCCGCGGGCTCTTGGCGTAAAACACCAGCCCGATCCCGTTCGCGCCAAGGCGCGCAGCAGCCAGCGCGTCTTGCTCGCGCGTGATGCCGCAGATCTTGATAGCGGTCATGATTCTTTTTCCATTGCCAGGCGCGGCCATTTTACCCGTCCAGACGGCA
>VFLF01000817.1 GCA_009885185.1 Nitrosomonadales bacterium
CGCAAGCAGGAAGCGATAGAGCTTCAGCGGCGCCTGGAAAATCTCAAGAAGTAACCTTGCTTGGGGTAGGGTGCCTAATCTATGCACACATCTCCCGTAGCCCGGAAGGAGCGTAGCGTATTCCGGGAGGAAGCGCCGTGCATCGAAAGCACGCCGTTCGCGCACTTTTACTTCCCCGGAATGCGGCCATAAAAACCATGGCCACCTTCCGGGCTACTTTCGTGCGCACATGAAGATGTGTGCATAGATTAGGGTACGGCGCCTCAAGGGGTTTATTATAAGTATTTGTTTTTAAACAATTATTAATAATTCTGTTCACATCACCATACGCGGTGGGCGGTTGATAAATGAGCGCCGCGTACGCTCGGCATCGATATCCCGCAACGCTTGCGCCGCTGCCGCGTTATCGCGATCCACGTTCAGCACGCGCAGATAGAGCAGCGTGGCCTGATCGAGATTGCCTAGCCTGCGCGCCTGTTCCGCGGCGGCGGACAGGCTGGTCGACGCGTCATGGATACGCTTACGTGTTTCGGCGATGGCGTCGCGGTATTCCTGTGTCTCGGGCTTGATGAGTGTTAACAGATCCCATTGCACCAACGCATCGGCCCAGTTGCGCTCGCGCGCATAAGCCTGAGCGCGCTCGCGATGCCGCGCTTCCATCGCATCCGTAGGCGCTGATGGTGCGGCGGAGGGCGGCGCTGGGCGGTGTGACGGGGCTTCGCTGGTGGGCGGTGTCACGCAACCGGCGACAACACAGGTCAACGCCAGCAAGGTGACGCGCGTGATCATTGCAGGTTCGCTTCGCGGAACACCTGAAGCGCCGAGCGAAAGTTTTCGATGCTGGCGCCGCCGAAGATCATGGTGCGGCGGAGCATCAGCGGATAGGAAAAGAACGGATTGCCGCCGGGATTGACCGTCAGTCCTAGGTCATGCCCCGTTTGCACCAGCCGATCCAGCACCACCTGATTAGAGTCGCCAAACGGAAAGGCGTGATGCGTGACCTTGCCCGGCACGTTGCGCTCGATCACGTCGCGCGGCGTGCGCAACTCGGCGTGGATGCGCTCGGCGTAGCGCTGCTCGGATTCACCCGGCAAACGCACGACCAGGTTGGCGTGCGATTTGGAATGCGATTGAATATCGATCAGCCCTGACTTCGCCATTTCGTTGATCTGCGCCCACGTCATGCCCTCGCCGCCGCCGAGAAAATCGGTGTAGACAAAAAACGTCGCGGGAAAACCATGTTTGCGCAATATCGGATAGGCGTGCTGGTAGGCGGACACATGGCCGTCATCGAAGGTAATCACCACCGCGCGCGGCGGCAGCGGGCGCTTGCCCGACAAAAAATCCGGCAGGTCGGCGAGGCGGATCACGTTGTAGTTGTTGCGCGCGAGGTATTCCATCTGTGCCGCGAAGGTTTCGCGCGGCATGATCATCAGGTTGGTTTGCGGCCCGACACGGTGATAGCAGAGTATCGGCACCACCTGGTAGCCGGTATTCGAGATGCCCAGCGGATTCACCGGCCGCAGCGGAATGCCGACAGCCTGTCCGGCGTTGACGCTGGTGATCTGGTTAAACGCGGCGATTTCCCAGGCGCGCGCGGTATTGCCCATAAACGCCTGCGCTATCGATTCCAGCGAGTCGCCGGCGCGCGGTGCATACACCACGAAGCGGTCGTTGCGCGCAATCACGCCGGCGACAGGTTCCGGCGCGGTATCCGTCGGCGCACCGGCATCCGAAGAGGGCGCGGGCGGCGTGGCGCAGCCGGCCATGATGAACAAGGACGCCAGCAGCAGCCTCATGGTCTGCAATAGTCGCGTGGGCATGTCTGCTCCTGTCGGGGATACGTGAATACGTTAGCGCGCGGCCTCTGAGGGTTTTGCGTCATCCGCCGATTTGTCCAGACTGGCGGCCATGCCGTTAAAGCTGTCGTAAAGGTCGCCAATTTCATCGGTACGCGCTTCTTCAATGCGGCAGTCGTAGCGACCGGCGCGGATTTCATCCAGCGCATCGCCCAGCGTGCGCAGCGGACGGGCGTAGCGGTCGAGCATCAGGTAGGTGGCGAGTGTCGAGGTCACCGCGGTCACCACCAGCAAGAAGGCCATCAGCCACCAGCTTTCGCGCACGACCGCTGCCAGGCCTTCTTCCGGCAGCAATATCTGCACCTTGCCGATCTCGCGCTGTTGAAACTGTATGGGCACGGTGAAGGCGAAACTCGACGCGCCGGCCTGCCGCACGCGCAGCACCGTTACCGCCGGGTCGCGCGCAGTGAGCGCCTCGCCGCTTAACGCCTGGTACGGTTTGCCCACGCTGGCCTCGTCGGTGTTCACCCGCACCACCCCTTTGATATCCATCACGGCCAAACCGCGCGCATCGAGCGCGCGCGCGATCGCCTGCACCGATACATCGATGCCGACCCAGTCCTCCGACAGGGTCTGATGCGCGTTTTCCACTGCGATGAGTTTGGCCAGCGATGCCCCCTGATCGATGGTCTGGCCGAGCATGGCCTGATATTGCCGGTGCGTCACGTACAGCGATGTGACTGTCATCGTCAGTGCGACGATCGCGGCCATGGCCATCGCGAGCTTGACCTTGAGTTGCATGCCGCGACGCTTGGCGCGCCCGGCAGTGTGCTCAGGATCGATTTCGTGCAGCACGCGCGTCAATGCCGCGGACAATTCGCTGCCGCTCTGAAAACGTTTGTCCGGCTGCTTGTTCATGCTGCGCGCAATGACGCGGCGCAGACTGGCGGGGATGTCGGCGCGCAGTTCGCCCACGGGCTTGGGCGCTTCCTGAGTGATGCGCAGCAGCAGGGTTGCGATGCTGTCGGCGTTGAAGGGGCGCTTGCCGGTCAGTAATTGGTACATCATGACGCCGACCGCCCACAGATCGGAGCGCGCGTCGATGGTCTCGCCGCGCGCCTGTTCGGGCGACATATAGTGCGGGGTGCCCATGACGGTGCCCGCCGTGGTGGCATCCATGGAGTCACCCGCTGCCAGGTGCGCGATGCCGAAATCCACCAGCTTGACGGACTTGCCGTCGGCAAGGCGAATGATGTTGGCGGGCTTGATATCGCGGTGAAAAATGCCCTTGCCGTGCGCGTAATCCAGCGCATTGGCGATCTGGATGCCAAGCACCAGCACATCGCGCAACGGCAGCTCCGCGCCCACCGGGATCATCTCGTCGAGCGGGCCGCCATCGAGCAGTTCCATCGCGATATAAGGCCGGTGTTCAATCTCGCCCACGTCAAAAATGGTGACGATGTTCGGATGCTGCAAAATGCCGGCGGCCTTGGCTTCGCGCAGAAAGCGCTGCCGGTATTCCTCGGTCTCGCACAGATTGGCATGCAGAAACTTGATCACCAGCTCGCGATTGATGCTGGGGTCGAAAGCCCGGTAGACAGTCGCCATGGCGCCTTCGCCGAGCTTGGCGATGATCTTGTAACGCCCCACCTCGCGCGCGGGCATCACCGATTCACCCACGGAAACCCCGGCGACGGCGCGTCCCGGCAGCGAGTGGCCCAGCGACGTTTGGCTGGAAATCAGGGTGGATTCTTCTTCGGCGCTGCGCGGATTGACCAGCGTGGCGCCGAGGTCAGGGATGGTTTTAGGAGTGGGTTTTTCTGTGTCCATCGGGGGAATCGGCTGCGGTGCGGTGAAGGGTGAGTATGCAATACGCAGGTCGGTTTTGTCATCCCCGGCGCGGCGGTTCTTTAATGATCGAAGTGAAACCAGATATGCGCATGCGTACCCTTTGCTTCGGAGCGGATGCGGTCGGCGTTGTGTCGCAGCATGAACCCGGCGAGGCGGCTCATGCCGTCGTCCGATTCGATGATCTCGTTCTCCTTGGGACGTCGGTCGGGAAAGGTCATCGGCGCGCCGGGATAGCTGGCGTGAATGACGAGATTGAATTCGTCGAAGCTGGCTTCCAGCGTGAGCAGGCCGGACTGCCAGTCGTTTTCGGCTACCGCCTCGACCAGTTGATTGGCGGCGAAACTGGCGCGTGAAATGATTTCCGGGCGCGCACCCCATTTGGCGCCGTTCACGCGCAGAAAATCACTGATGTTCACGCTGCCGACGGCCTCGCGTTCAATCTTCAATGCCACCGTTTTTTTCACGCCGATGCGAAACAGCAGATTAAGACCCAATGCGATCACCGTGGCAAACGCGAGTGATGACGCCACCAGCGGCGCCAGCGCGTCGGGCGCGCCCGCCGCGATCGCGGGGAAAATATCGACCGCCAGTCCCGCGACAATGGCGATGCCGATGATGAGGGTGCGGCGGATATCGAGCAGGCGCGAGGTCATCACCTGCAGGCCATTTATCAGAATGAAGCACGCGGAAAACAGCAGGCCCGCGGCCATCACCGAGCGAGGCATCACCGCCAGCAGGGCCGCGACCTTGGGCATGACGCCGAGTAAGATGAAGATCGCGCCGACCGCGTAGGCGACGTGGCGGCTGCCGACGCCGGTGGCGGAGGCGACACCCACCGACGGCGTCGACGTATTGGTGCCAAAACTGCCTGCGAGGCCGGAGAGCGCGGTGGTAAGGCCATCACCGAGCACGCCGCGCGTGACCGTGCGCGGTTCGGGGCGCACCCAGTCGGCGTCATTCATGCGCTGGCACATGGCGATGGTGCCTGCCGCTTTCATTGCTGCCGCGACGCTGGCGATGGCGAAAGCCGCAGCAACCGTGATATCGAACGACCAAGAGGTGTGCTGCAAGGTCGGCAAGGCGATCCAGGGCGCTCGGGCAACGCTTGCCAAGTGTTCGTGTGTAAACAATCCTGCAGCGGCTGCCGCTGCATAGCCGATGCCGAGCCCGATCAGCGCGCAGAGCATTTTCGCGGCCCCTTTGCCCCATACATTGAGCACGACCATTACGCCGAGGGTGAGGCCGGCGATCCGCCATTCATCGCTGCTCACCAGTGCGGCGCCCTCGCCGTACATCAGGCGCACACCCCCGATGCCCGCG
>VFLF01000324.1 GCA_009885185.1 Nitrosomonadales bacterium
CCGGTCCTGCATGCTGAACACCGCGCCATCGAACATGCCCGCCCATGCAAGCGAGACCGGCTGTAGCGACAACCCGCCGCCCAACAGCAAAACTCCCAACAGGATTTTTATCGTGCGCATTGCGTAAACATCCTTTCCGGCAAAACGTTACACCATTTATGTGAATCGGGATTCTCGATCCTTTGCGGATAAAAACGCGAGCCGATCAGCACCGTTGACCTATCGTCGCACTCAGTTGTAAGCAGACTGTTACCCGCGGCCCTGTTTTTGTAAGCAACTGTTACCTGGCCGCAGCTTCCATACACGCAGCTATCGTAGCGCGTTTAAGCCTACGTGGGACAATGGTATTTTCCTTATTTGTAACAATTTGTTACTGTCGATTCTCAATAGTCTGTCAGCCACAAAAGTGGCCTTAAACCACGCAAAATTGCTAGGATTGCGCCATGACTGAAACCAAAACCCGCATCATGGTCGTTGACGACGACGCGCGCTTGCGCGACCTGCTCAACAAGTACCTCGCCGAACAGGGCTTCGCCGTGCGCACTGTGGCAAGCGCTGCGGATATGGATCGCTATCTGGCGCGCGAACGCTACGATCTGCTGATACTTGATCTGATGATGCCGGGCGAGGATGGCTTGGCCGTCTGCCGGCGCCTGCGAGGCGCGAGCGAGAACATTCCCATCATCATGCTCACCGCCAAGGGCGACGAAGTAGACCGTATCGTCGGCCTTGAAGTCGGCGCGGACGACTACCTGCCCAAGCCGTTTAATCCGCGAGAATTGGTGGCCCGCATCCAGGCCGTGTTACGACGCAGACCCGCCGCCGGGCCGCCCGGCGCGCCCACCAGAGATACCGAAATCTCGATGTTCGGAGAATTCAAGCTGAATCTGGGCACGCGCTCGCTCACCCGAAATGGCGAAGAAGTCACGCTGACCAGCGGAGAATTCGCTCTACTCAAAGTACTGGTGCAACACCCGCGCACGCCACTGTCGCGCGACAAGCTGATGGAAATGGCGCGTGGGCGCGAATTCGGCGCCTTCGACCGCAGCATCGACGTGCAGGTTTCGCGTGTGCGCAAGCTCATCGAACCGGATCCCGCCAAACCCGTATTCATCCAGACGGTGTGGGGCTTCGGCTATGTGTTTATACCGGATGGCAAGTCGAAAGCGTGAGGCTTAACGGCGACAGTGTCTCGCCTTTGTACCTCCCACTTCCACTTCACGCCTCACACCATGATCCTCTGGCCCCAGACCCTGCTCGCACGCAGCGTGCTGCTGATCGCCGCGCTGCTGTTGCTGGCGCATTTGGCATGGTTGCAGATATTTCGCGTCTCCACGCGCGAGCCACGCGCGCGGCAAGTTTCACAGCAAATCGTCAGCACGGTAAACCTCACGCGTGCCGCACTGGTCACCGCGGAGCCTTCCAAGCGTTACGGCCTGCTCGGCGAGATTGCCGAACGCGAAGGCGTGCAGGTGCATGCGGACAAGCCCGACGAAATTCTCGCGCCCCTGCCAAAGACCGGCTTCTATGAATTTGTCGAGGCCGATCTGCGCGCACACCTCGGCCCGGCGACGAAATTCACATTGTCACGCAATGGCGTCGAAGGCATCTGGGTCAGCTTCGACATCGACGGCGATGGCTTTTGGGTATTAATGCCCGAATCACGACTGGCTGTTGATGAATCCTGGCGCTGGATCGGCTGGGGGGCGCTGGTATTGCTGCTAGCTGTAGGCGGCGCGTTTCTGATTGTCGTTCGCATCAATCGTCCGCTGC
>VFLF01000420.1 GCA_009885185.1 Nitrosomonadales bacterium
CCATATCCGCCGCCTTTCTGAAAAGGCGCACCGGGCTACGCCAAAGTGACGGAGATTGAGAGGTCGCGCTAAGCCCCAGCCCTTTCAAGGTCATTTAATTTTGCCGTCCTTAAGGACGCGAGAGGTTGCGACATGTCGTTGGGCTGCGCTTCGGGATACGTAACCTTTCTTTGCACGCACCTTCGGTCCGCGCGGATGTTTGCGTAGCCGATGCGGCTCGGCATGCGCCGCAATGCGTAGCAAAGTCTGTGCGAATTCTCGCGCACTGTATTGCTCGTAAGCGTCCCATACCGATTGCGCAACGATGAGCATCATGCCGCGATAGTGGCCCTGGATCTCGTTCGCAAGATAGTATGAAGACACCTCGAGTTTTTCGCTATCGAGCCGGTGCTGCACCGTGATGGCCCGGGTTATCAACGCCAGCACATTGTAGGCCAGTATCGCCACCCCAAAGGCGAAGAGCGCGGCACGCGGGTGCCCCAAGGCCGGAATCTCACTTTGCAATACCGATTCGAGCCGTTGAAACATCATCTCTATTTTCCAGCGCCGCCGATAAAGGCGCGCAAGCTCGAGGGCGCTGAATTCAGAGGTGGGCAGATTGCTCAGCAGGCGAATGATCTTCTCCCCGTCTTCTGTCGACTTGTTCAAACGCAGCTCGATGCGCCGTAATACGATGGGACGCCCGGCGTCATCATCTATGCTCACCATTTGCTCGAAGACGACGCCGGTGTCGACTTTGCCTACCTTTCGTGGTTTGTCTAATTTGCGGGGGTTGGGGTTGCAGCCATGCTCGCGCACCAAGAAAGAGCTGGCTTGCTGATGCCAGCCGCTCAGGATCGCCCGGGTGCAGAAGTTGCGATCACCCATCCACAAATCCCCCGGCTTGGCGGCTTTCAACAGCGGCCCCATCAGGGCGCGCTCCTGAGTGTGGCCGTCCTCACAGGCAATGACATCGATGACCACGCCCAGATCCGGGTCGTAAACCACCAAGGATTGACCCGGCAGCGCGGCGCCTCGAAACCCCCGCAACGGCTTCAGGCGCTTCTCGCTAGCCGCCAAATGATTGCCATCGAGGATGCGCAGCCGATAACCGGGCACACTCTTCTTGCGCTTGGGCGACATCGCCTCAATCACCGGGGTGAGCCGTTGGGCACTGCCCGACACCAAGGCGCGCACCAACCCAGGTTCAGTCCGATTAACCTTGTCATACACCGCTGTCATCGATACCGGCAGGTCCTTGGCGGCCTTCACAGCTGCGTGCAGCGACGGTTGCATACCGACCGCCACCACCGACATCAGATCCACCGTTGTGGAAAACAGCAATTCGCGCGTGTATTGCCGTTCACTGTGCTGTTCAAACAGCTCATCGATCCAACGCGCATCCAGCGCCCACCCCAACCCGAGACGCGCCATAACCGTGACCGGGCTGCCTTCGATAAAACGTTCCACTACCGCATCCAGCGCCATGAAAATCCCTCCGCGTGATATTCAACGCGCAGAGTCTGCCAAGCGCTACCGAAAAAGTACAGCACCTCCTATAAGTCATTCAATGTACGCTTCTTTTTTGTCTGTGCTGGCCGCTTGAGTAGCGACGGTTAGACACCTTGAAAGGGCTGGTGATTAAGGCCGCGGGGATACGGGCGGAATAACGCGCAGTAGCGTCGACGTATCTCGACGACCGGTCCACTTTGAAAGCGACCGTTCGCGACCCTGTCGCGAAACCAGCGAGCGGCGACGGCAGTCGTTCGCGGAGGTCGCTGCGTACGCTGGCGAACCGACGATCAGCGCCGTGTCACCAAAGATATACCGCGCTCACCCTCCCGCCATGGCACCGCCATGCGGCCACCCTTCATCGAACCAGGAAAGACACCATGAACCACGTCACCACATCAG
>VFLF01000839.1 GCA_009885185.1 Nitrosomonadales bacterium
CATACTCGTCGCCAGACTGTGTATAAAGCACCATTACTTGCGCGCCAGCCTCCAGTTGAACCTTCGCGTTAACTGGGATCTCCGACATGATGGAGAGTGGCCGCCCGCCCTGCACGCCTGCCTTACCGGTGACATCTGTCACCAGAGCGACTGTTTGCGCGTGAGCTATGCCAAAAGCCGGCGTCAGCAATCCGATTATTGCCACGATCACGCCAAGCGAATACGCAGGGACAGAACGCATCATATTTACGATACTACTCTATTATTGAGGCGGAATAGGATAGGTGTTCATGGAGTCACCTGACTGCGCAAGTCCGATCGAACGCCTAATCAAATGCAGATGCGCGTCGCGTTAACTTATCTTGTCGAAACCATATACTTTCACTGAAGTATGGCCTTTGATGGCCATCGGCCCTAAATAAGTCAGTATCCTGCTATCAGGCAAGCGCATTACTACATCCGATGTACACACCAGTCGGTATCCAGCATCTTTCGTCAACGCCTCCACGCGCGACGCAACGTTGATGGCATCGCCTATCGCAGTGTAGTCGTGACGAGTAGACGATCCGACATGACCGATCACCGCCTCACCTGCATGTAATCCCACGCCGACTTCAATCGGTGGTTCGCCGTCAAGTCTGTGGTTTGCGTTGAATTCTGCAACGTATTTCAGTACGTCGCGCGCCGCTTCAAGGGCGCTAGCACACGGATTGTTGAGTGCGTTTGGGGCGCCAAACACCGCCATAATCCCGTCGCCCATGAAACACATCACGCTACCTCCATGTTTGTGAATAATCGCCACCGCCTCTTCGAAATAGCGATTAAGAAATTTGATTACCTGTTGCGGCTCCATCCCTTCGCTACGTGCGGTGTAGCCACGAATATCTGAGAACAAAACGCACACAAATTTATTGATTCCTCCCAATTCTGGCTGAATACGCCCGTTGATAATTTCCTGCATTACTGCTGGACTTACATAACCGCCAAATGCGCCGCGCAGGCGCCGACGCTCTCGCAATTGCAGCATCGCCTCGCCGCCGTTTCGAGCGACAATGGCAATAAGTCCCGTGAGGGTCGCCGCCGCCACCGGCAAGTGGGCACCGCGGTGAAGCAGCAGTGTGGATCCCATGAACAGCACGACAGCAACAACCAGGTAAGCTAAGATCAGAATGGCCAGTCGCCCAGTCACAAACCATAGCAGTGAGGCAGCAATAGTTACCGCCGCAACTACCAATAGCGGCTCGGTGCTTATCAAACCGCGGTTGAGTAAGCTGCGCAAAACCTGTGCATGAACCAGCACACCGGGTGTAGTCAATCCCCCTTCCTCCCATGCTGCAAGCTGCACCGGTACTCGTTGCCGATCCTCAAGTTTGAGTACCATCCCCAATAGCACTACTCTGCCGCGAAATGCTTGCGCGAGACGAACCGTGTCCCGCGCAGCGTACCAATCCAGAACATTGTGGAAAGGCAAATATTCGAATTGCGGGCCACGAGCAAAATCAATTAGTCCGTCTCGTGGTTCGATATTGAGCTTCCGTGCCATCTTCCCGGTAAGGGTAGGTACC
>VFLF01000692.1 GCA_009885185.1 Nitrosomonadales bacterium
TGCATCGCCAACACCATGATCGCGCCCAGCAGTATGAACAGCGTGTCGTTGCTTATTTTTAAGGCTTCCATTTTTATGCACTCCCTTTGAATTAGTTTGCACCAAATAAGCAAGAGATGTTCCAGCAACACAACTATTTGTTTTTAAATGATTTACTATATCGAGATGCACGATAACCGCACCATAAATGACCATAATATCCCCCCACAGCACCATTACGGTGCAAATAATGATCGCACCCCTTACGGCACCACGACACAAAATCCGCTTTAAGATTGAAACATCGTGAACAGAAATTCCATACCCGAGCGGCTGCTCCTCTTCATTGCGCTGACGCACGTTGTCGCCGGATTGGTGCTCACCCTGCTGCCCCTGACGCCTGATTTGCAACAAACGCTGGCGTCGGCCATTTTCGGCGCCGACAAGTCAACGGACACGGTGATGTTTCTCATCAGCGTTTTCGGGCCGACGGTGGCCAGTTGGGGTGTTCTCTTTTTTGCCCTGGTCAGAGCCTACTGCCGTAACCCCTCGCGCGATTCGTGGCGCGCACTTATGTTGTCGATACTGATATGGGCGCCACTGGATTCAGCTCTGAGCATCCACTACGGGCTGCACGCCGCAGTGGCCTTGAACGCTGTTGTTGCCGTAATAGTGCTTGCACTGCTGTTCCGGGTAAGGAACATCGAGGGACGCTGAACGCAGCCCACACCCGCGCAGGGCAAGGCTTATCAACTAGCGTAGCGCGCGCGCAATTCGCGGCAAAGTTTCAGACACAGCAGCTTCACCATCTATGCGCGGATTTCCCGATAACTCATTGAGCTAACAGGCTATTCGACGTATAGTCAACGCATTGCAACTGCTTAACGGAAGCAACGTGGCCCGCTCAACCCAGACCCCATCTGTGAATCCGGTGAATCCGGCGAATCCCTCCGGCGTCTCCGCCCCGCAGGGCGACCAGCCACTCACGCTGAATCAGTTGGTCGCCGATCTGGTCGCCGACAAACTGGTGTCCAAGGAGGCGGCGGATCAGTTGCTCGTCAATCGCCGTTCGATCCAGTCCGGCCAGCATCCGCTGATCATCATCGCCAACCAAAAGTGGAAAGACCCGCGCGATCCCCGGAAACTGCTGCACCTTGAAACGCTAACACAGTGGCTGGCGGGCAAATGCGGCCTGGATTATTTCCACATTGATCCGTTCAAGGTTGATTTCGCGGCGGTGACCAAGGTAATGTCCAACGCCTACGCGGAACGCTACAAGATTCTGCCGGTGGCGGTAAACGCCCATGAAGTCACCATCGCCACGGCGGAACCTTACGTCCGCGGATGGGAAGAACAACTCAAGCACATACTGCGACTGGATATCAAACGCGTCATCACCAACCCGGTCGAAATTCAGTCTTATATCGTCGAGTTCTACAACCTCGCGCGCTCGGTCAAAACCGCCTCGGCGCAGGATCGCGGCAATTTCAGCGATGTCACCAATTTCGAACAGTTAATGCAGCTTGGGCGCAGCGGCAAGCTCGACGCCAACGATCAGCACATTGTTCACATCTGCGACTGGCTGTTCACCTATGCCTTTCAGCAACGCGCCAGCGATATACACATTGAGCCGAGGCGCGATGTGGGCAACGTGCGCTTTCGCATCGACGGCGCGCTGCATCAGGTCTACCAGATTCCCACGCCGGTGATGGTGGCGATGACCTCTCGCATCAAGATTCTGGGACGCATGGACGTGGTGGAAAAGCGCCGGCCGCAGGATGGCCGCCTGAAAACGGTGTCACCCGATGGCCGCGAAATCGAGTTGCGCCTCTCCACCATGCCCACCGCCTTCGGCGAAAAAATGGTGATGCGTATTTTTGATCCCGAAACGCTGGTGAAGGATTATTCCGAGCTGGGTTTCGGCGAAGACGACGAGCGCAAATGGAAGCACATGGTGAGCCAGCCCCATGGCATCGTGCTGGTCACTGGGCCGACCGGCTCGGGAAAAACCACCACACTGTATTCCACGCTCAAAACGCTGGCGACCCCCGACGTCAACGTGTGTTCGGTGGAAGACCCGATTGAGATGGTGGAACCCGCGTTCAACCAGATGCAGGTGCAAACCGCCATCGGCGTGGATTTCGCCAGCGGCATCCGCACGCTGATGCGGCAGGATCCGGACATCATCATGGTCGGTGAGATACGCGACCTTGAAACCGCCGAGATGGCGGTGCAGGCGGCGCTCACCGGCCACCTGGTACTATCGACACTGCACACCAACGACGCGCCGTCCGCGATTACGCGTCTGATCGATTTGGGTGTACCCGCGTACCTGCTGCAATCGTCGCTCCTGGGCGTGATGGCGCAACGGCTGATACGTACCATCTGCCCGCACTGCAAGGAACCGGCTGATCTTGACGACACCACGTGGGAGAGCCTCGTCGCGCCGTGGAAGGCCCCCAATCCCAAGGGCAAAACCATGGCGGGCAAAGGCTGCCTGGAGTGCCGCATGACCGGCTACATGGGACGCGTCGGCATCTATGAAACCATGGTACTGACACCGGACATCAAACGTCACATCACCGACAAAACCGATCTCGAAGCGTTTCGTGAACAAGCCTACAAGGAAGGCCTGAAACCGCTGCGCATTAACGGCGCGATGAAAGTCGCGGCAGGGGTCACCACCGTGGATGAAGTTCTGAAAACCTGCCCGCCGCCGGGCGGCGATCGCCGGCAAGCCGCGCGCTGATTTTGTGCGTGTGAGCGGCGCCGCCGTCAGTGAGCCTTGCTCAGCAGCTTCATGCCGCGATCCAGCCCGTCTAGCGTCAGCGGAAACATGCGGTTCGACATGATGTCGCGGGTGATGCGTATCGACTCGTGGTAGTCCCACAGCGATTCGTTTTGCGGGTTGATCCAGATCGTATTCGGATAAATACTCAGCACGCGCTGCATCCACGTAGCCCCCGGTTCCTCGTTGGTGTGCTCGACGCTGCCGCCGGGGAAGGTAATTTCATACGGGCTCATGGTGGCGTCGCCGACAAAAATCACTTTGTAATCGTGAGCGTACTTGTGCAGGATGTCCCAGGTATTGACGCGCTCGTTGTGGCGACGGCGGTTGTCCTTCCACACGCGTTCGTACAAAAAGTTGTGAAAGTAAAAATACTCCATGTGCTTGAATTCGGTGCGTGTGGCCGAGAACAGTTGCTCGCACACACGAATGTGATCGTCCATCGATCCGCCGATATCAAAAAACAGCAGCACCTTCACCGCGTTATGCCGCTCCGGCACCATTTTCAGGTCCAGCCA
>VFLF01000111.1 GCA_009885185.1 Nitrosomonadales bacterium
ATTGGAGTGATTTTCGTAGGGCGTCAATAAGCGCAGCGCGTTGCGCCGCATGTCTGGATCAAACGCTATCCGTGACTGTGATGCAAGTTACTTCCCCGCCGGCTTCAACACCTTCGACAGCCGCGCGATTTCGCCGTTGATGATCTCCAAAAGCTCTTCCGGCGTGGAAGGCGTCGGCTCGATGCCTGCCCTGATGAAAATATCCTTCGCCTGCTGGCTGCGCAGATAACGGCCGATCTCCGTATTCAGTTTGGCGATGATCGCCGGCGGCGTTTTCGCCGGGGCGAACATGGCGTGCAGCACTTCGGACTCATAGCCCGACACACCCGCCGACGCGATGCTCGGCACGCCCGGTGCCAGCGGCGATGGTTTCGTACTGCTCACGCCCAGCGCGCGCAGGCGTCCGGATTGCATGTGCGGCGCCACCGCGCCCGCCGATGAAAACATCACCTGCACCTCGCCGGACAGCAGCGCGGTAATCGCCGGCGCGTTGCCCTTGTAGGGCACGCGCACATACTTGACGCCAGTCATGTGGCTGAACAACAGCGCCGCCACGTCATTGGAACTGCCCGGGCCGCCCACCGCCACGTTCAAATCGCCCGGCCGCGCCTTGGCCAGCGCGATGAACTCCTTGACGTTTTTCGACGGCACGGAGGGATGCACCACCATCACCGTCGGCGAGCGATCCACCAACGTGAGCATCGCAAAATCGCGTATCGGATCGTAGTTGACTTTATCGACCAGCGGCCCGATCCAGTGCGCGCTGCCGGATAGCAGCAGCGTGTAGCCGTCCGGCGGCGATTTGGCGACGATATCCGCGATCAACACCGTGGGGCGGTTATCCACCACGATCTGCTGGCCCAGCGGCCCCGCCACCGCCGCCGCGATCAGCCGCGCCGGGAAATCGTTGCCGCCGCCGATGGGCGAGGTCACGATACGAATGGTTTTGACCGGATACTCCTGCGCCTGAACCAGGCCCGTGGCGCAAGCCATGCCGATTGACGCCCCGCAGATGATGAAATGTTTTTTCATGATGCCTCCGCTGCTGCCAACACCATATCAGCCCCCTTCTCCCCAATCGCAATCGATGGAATATTCGTGTTCGACGATGGTATCGTCGGGCAGATTGACGAATCAATCACGCGCAAGCCGTCAATGCCGCGCACGCGCAATTGCGGATCGACCACTGCCGCGTCATCCACACCCATCTTGCACGTGCCCACCATATGCCAACTGGTCTGGATCGTGCCCTTCATGTAATCCAGCAAGCTTGCATCGTCGTTCACCTCCGGCCCGGGCCGCGTTTCGCGCACGATCAGTTCTTTGAACGCCGGTTGCTGTGCGACCTTGCGCGCCACGCGGATGCCGTCGAGGAATAATTGCGCATCGGCCTCGTGCGACAGATATTTCGGGTCCATCGCCGCCTGTTGCATCGGGTCGTTCGATTGAATATGGCAGGTGCCGCGCGAAAACGGTTGCAGCACGGTGACGCCGAAGGTAAAGCCCGGATGCGGATCGAGCCCTTTGTCCGGCGTGCGCGCATAGCGATCCTTCCCCGACAGCGGCAGCAAGCGCAGCACCAGATCGGGCTGATCCACCTTGTCGCTGCTGCGGTGGTTCATCTGCGCGGTGGCCGAGCAGATTGTCAGCAGCCCTTCGCGTTTGAAGATGAAGCGCATACCTTCCTTCATTTTGAGCCACGGACTGCGCAGCACATCGTTGATGGTGATCGGCTTGGCGCATTCATAGGTGATGCGTGTGTTCGGATGATCGCGCAGGTTTTCGCCCACGCCGGGCAGGTGGTGCTGCACCGTGATGCCATGTTGTTGCAACAGCGCGCTGTTGCCGATGCCGGAAAGCTCCAGCAACTGCGGCGAGGCCAGCGGCCCTGCGGCGATCAGCACTTCGCGCCGCGCTTTCACCGTGAAATTGGCGTCACCCACGCGATACGCGATGCCCGTGGCACGCTTGCCTTCCAGCACGACACGTGTCGCTCGCGCATTCGGCAGCACGGTCAAGTTGCGCCGCTTCAAGGCCGGATTGAGATAGCCCACCGGCGTGCTGTTGCGCCAGCCGTTGCGCGTGGAATATTGCAAATAAAAAGCGCCTTCGTAGCTGCCGTCGTTGTAATCATCGAGCTTACGGTAGCCCGCCTCGCCGCAGGCGTCGAGGAACGCATCCGACAGCGGGTCAAATTTCGTCAGCGGCGTGCAGTGGATCGGCCCGCCGCTGCCGCGCACGGCCTGATCGCCTTCGGGGAAGTCTTCGAGCCGCTTGAAGATCGGCATCAGGTCGTCGTAGCCCCAGCCTGTGCAGCCCTGCGCACGCCAGTTGTCGTATTCCTTCGGGTCACCGCGCACGAACAGATTGCCGTTGATCGAACTGCATCCGCCGATCACGCACCCGCGCGTCCAGCGCTGCGGCTGCCCGTTCAGATGCGTCTGCGGCTCGGTCATGTAAGGCCAGATCAGCGACGCATCGTTCAGCACATGCGCCACATACAAGGGCACCTTGATGTTAAAGCTGGTGTCGCGCCCGCCCGCTTCGAGCAGCAGCACCTGGTGCTTGCCGTTGGCGCTCAATTTATCAGCGAGCACACAACCGGCCGAGCCGGCGCCGACGATGATGTAATCAAACTCGGCGTTGTCGGGGATGGAAGTTACATACATAAAAAACCCTTTAAAAACCAAAACTTAAAAACCCCTGCCGCAGATGAACGCAGATTTACACAGATTAAACCCGAAACGCTATTGCTCTTGACGTTGACCTTATCTGTGTAAATCTGTGTTCATCTGTGGCTAAAAAGCAGTAGACCTTACTGCGGCGGTATCCCCGCGTCGCGGATCACTTTCGCCCACTTGGGAATTTCCGCCATGATGTATTTGCGAAACTCATCGCTGCCGCCCACCGCAGGCACGATGCCCTGACTCACCAGTCGTTCTTTCACGTCATTGAACTCCAGCGCCTTGATCGTATCGTTGGACAGGCGCGCGAGGATCGCAGGCGGCGTGGCCGCAGGAATGATGAGGCCGTACCACGAGCTGGCATCGTAGCCCGGCAAGCCCGCCTCATGCACGGTGGGCACTTGCGGCAACACAGCGCTGCGCTTGGGCGTGGATACGGCCAGCGCGCGCAGCCTGCCCTGCTGAATCGGCGAAATCGTCGTCGCCAGCGAACTGAACATGAGTTGCGCTTCGCCGCTTATGGTGGCAATCGTCGATGGCGCGCCGCCTTTATACGGCACATGCACCATGTTGAGTTTGGCCATCGACACCAGCAACTCCATCTGCAAGTGCGTGATGTTGCCGGTGCCGCCGGAGGCGTAATTCAGCTTGCCCGGATGCGCGCGCGCCAGCGCGATCAATTCCTTTACATTCTTCGCCGGCACCGACGGATGCACCACCAATGCCGAAGCGCCCATGCCGATCAGCGACACAAAACCGAAGTCTTTGGTGATGTCGAAAGGTAGCTTGGCGAACAACGCGGGCGCGCCGAGCGTGGCATTCGCCAGATACATCATGTGCCCGTCGGGCAAGGAGCGCGCCACCATTTCGGCGGCGATAATGCCCGCGGCGCCAGGGCGGTTCTCCACCACCACAGACTGGCCGAGCGATTCGATGAGCCGTTGCGACACCGCGCGCGCAGCGATATCGGTCGCGCCGCCGGGCGCGAAGCCCGAAATGATGCGCACCGTGCGCGATGGAAATTGCGGCGAGGGTTGCTGTGCCTGCGCCGTCGCTGCGGCGCCCAGCGCAATACCCACCATCCATACTGACTTCTTGTGCATCGGTTTCATGAGCCGCAATTTACCAGCACGCGGCACGCGCTGCCAGCGACACGCCATCAAATAGCCCGGAATCTGCGGTATAGTTGTCCGTCCGATTTTTCGCCGTGTCACTGCATCCCCCCGTGCCCCCATGCCTCTCCGCCTGTTGAAATCGTGTGCGCCATGGCGTGCTGTCGTGGCGGCGTTGTTCGCTGTCGCCACCGCCATGGCCGCCGCGCCCGCGGCAGCCGTCACGTATCCGGCAAGACCCATACGTATCGTCGTGCCCTTCGCCCCCGGTGGCGGCACCGACATCATGGCGCGCGCCATTGCCGCGCGTTATACCGAGACGTGGGGCCAGCCGGTGATCGTGGACAACCGCGCGGGCGGCGGCGGCAACATCGGCACCGAGATCGTGGCGAAATCACTGGCCGACGGCCACACGCTGCTGTTTAACACCAACGCGACCATCGTCATCAATCCGCATCTTGGCAAAATCAATTTCGATCCGCTGCGAGATTTCGCGCCGGTGACACAGGCTGCCGTGCTGCCGTTCGCGCTGCTGCTGCACCCCTCGGTGCCGGCCAAATCGGTGACTGAACTCATCGCGCTGATTAAAGCCAAACCCGGCGAATTCAATTACGGCTCGTCGGGCAACGGCGGCGGCGCGCACCTGGCCGGCGAGAGCCTGCGCACCATGGCCAAGCTGGAGATGACGCACATCCCGTACAAGGGCGCCGCGCCCGCGCTGGTGGCGCTGGTGGGTGGCGAAGTGCGTTTCATGTTTGTCAGCATTTTGACGGCAACACCATTGATTGAGTCCGGCAAGGTGCGCGTGATCGGCGTCAGCAGCAAAAAACGCTCGCCCTCGCTGCCCAACGTGCCTGCCGTGGCCGAAACACCGGGACTGGCGGGCTTTGAATCGGATTTGTGGTACGGCATGCTCGCGCCCGCGAAAACACCGCCAGCCATCGTAGACAAGCTGTATCAGGAAACACGCCGCATACTGTTGTTGCCCGAAGTACGCAACCGCTTCGAACCGACCGGCGCGAACATCGTCGCCAACAGCCCGGCGGAGTTTTCGAAGATCATCAAGGACGATTTTGCACGCTGGGCCGGGGTGATTAAGGCGGCTGGGA
>VFLF01000274.1 GCA_009885185.1 Nitrosomonadales bacterium
CGCAAGCACCGCGGCGGCCAGCCCGCGTGCTACCAACTCAAATCCTGTTTGGCGTGGATGCCGGTGCGCTGCTCGCGAAACTGCGTCACGCCGCGCCACCAGCCTTCCTGACACGGCACGCCGCCGCGCAACTCGCCGCGTTCGATGCCGCCGAACACCTCTTTGTACGTCGGCGCGAGCGGGCGCGCACTCGCCGACGACAACCACAGCCGCAGCAGCACGCGTTTTTTCTCCGGCTCGGCGTAATCTACAAAACTGGTGCGGCCGTGATAGATCACGTGATTGTTCAGCAACTGAATATCACCCGGCTCGAAGTGCATATTGAGCGCGAGTTCATCGGCCAGCTCGTCAAACAGCCGCAGCGCCTCGAGCTGTGCCGGCGTGTGGCGCGCGATCTCGGGAAAATCCTGCGCGAACCACACATACGCCGGCGAGAACAATCCGGAAAAATAGCCGTCGCGGAAAGTAAAGATCGGACGCCATTGCGTGCGTCCGCTGCCCGGCGGCTGTTCGCCCTGCCAACTGTGATCCCAGTTGTCGTAAAACAGATCGATCAAATCCGGACGCCGGCGCAGGATTTCGTTGTGCATGGTGACCGCGCTGACGATGCGGCTGGCGCCGCCCTCCATCGCCTTGCGCACGCACAGCAGGCCCACCACGTCGCAACGGTCGCTGTGAAACTGAAGCATGTGCGATGTCTTCGAACCGCGCCGCGTGGTGTTGACCACCGGGCCGCCGAAATCCTTCACCACGCCGAGCATCTCGCCGTTCTTGTTTTGCGATACCGCCGCGCCCAGATAGGTGCCGATACCCCAGTACATCGTGCGCAGATCGTCCGGCGTATAGGTAAGCGGCAGCCCGCGCAGCATGATCATGCCGCGCCCCGATTCGAGTTCCCGCGAGATATTCTCCAGCTCGCGCGAAAATTTCGGCAGCGGAAAATCGTTCCGGGTGATGTCAAACAGACCCAGTCCGCGTTGCTTCACCGACGCCAGCGCGGCATCGATTTCCGCTAGTTCATCGGCGCGAAACGGCCGCAGCCAGTCGGTCTTGTTCTGCATCTGTGCGCCCGTCCACGCGCAGGGCGCGTCGATGGGCTGATGGGGTTGAGCTTGCATGGGTGGTCTCCGTCAGGCGTTTATTTGCTTGGCCCATCATATAAGCGGGAATGCCGGTCGTCCACCATCGATCACAGGATGTGGAAAATCAGCGGGTTCCCGTTCCTCTCTCGTTGTGCGGCTTGACACCATCCACGCGACGGGCGAAGGTGCAGTTGCACGCGCGACATTTTTCAACAGGAGACCCCATGGCCCGCATCCCATTTGTCACCGCAAACGATATTGCCGCGAATGAACGCCCGGCGTTCGACCACTTTGTGCAGGTTCGCGGCGGTGTTTCCGATACCGGACCCTACGCGCTGCTGCTGCACATGCCGGAAGTCGCGCAACGCGTCGAATCGCTGCGGCTGTGTCTGCGCGACGAACCCAGTCTGCCGCAAAAACTACAGGAGCTGGTGATGATTACGGTGGCTCGCGAGATGGACTGCGCCTATATCTGGCACGCTCACGCCGCCGCCGCGCGCGCGATCGGCGTGCGCGGTTGCACTATCGACGGCATACGCGAAAAGCGGGCAGTGAACGGACTAGATACGGACGAACAATGCGCCGTTGATTTCACACAGGCGTTATTGCGCAACCGCAAGGTCAGCCGCGCGACGTTTGACCGCGCCACCGAGCACCTGGGACAGCGCGGCATGCTGGCCCTGACCAATCTGGTGGCGTGTTACGCGATGCTGGCCTACAACATGAACACCTACGAACTGGAAGCGCCGGTGAGCGCGCATGAACCGGCGTTGCCGGTGTGACCGGCGCGCTGAATCACTGTTTTTCCAAACTCGTGCTGCGCACCACGCGGCCCCACTTCACGATTTCAGACTGCACGTAAGCGGCAAATTGCGCCGGCGTGTTGCTCACCGGGTCCACGCCGAGCGCGGTATAACGCTCGCGCAGTTCGGGCGCCTGCAAGGCAGGACGGTTTCAGTGTGCAATCGCGCGATGGTCTCGCGCGGCGTGTTCGCGGGCACAACCAAGCCCTGCCAGGTGGTCGCTTCAAATCCGGCCAGGCCAGCTTCGGCGAGCGTTGGCAGTTCGCGCGCCGCGCTGGAACGCGCGGCCGAGGTCACGCCGAGCGCGCGCACCTTGCCCGCCTGCATCTGCGGCAAGCCCGACGGCAACCCCAGAAACGCCATCGATATCTGTCCGCCCACCAGTTCAGTGATCGCCGGCCCCATGCCGCGATACGGCACATGCAGCACATCAATCTTCGCCGCGGTTTTGAACAGCTCGCCGGTGAGATGCGTGCCGGTGCCGACACCCGCCGAGCCGTATGTGAGCTCACCGCGCCGCGCCCGCGCCAGCGCGATCAACTCTTTCACCGACCGCGCCGGCACCGAGGGATGCACCGTGAGCATATACAAACCATCGGCGATCAGCGTCACCGGCGCGAAATCGCGCGCGAGGTCGTAACTGAGTTTTGCGTAAATATGCGGCGAGATCGCCTGCGCCGATGAAATCATCAACAAGGTGCAACCATCGGGTGCGGCGCGCGCGGCCATCGGCACGCCGATGTTACCGCCCGCGCCGGGCTGATTATCGACGACGAGTTGCTGACCCAAGCGCTCCGACAATCCCCGCGCGACCATGCGGCCGATGGTGTCGCTGGTGGATCCAGCGGCGACGGGCAGTATCAGGCGGATGGGCTTGGCGGGATAACTCTGCGCGCAGACAGCGGTGGCAACCAGCAACGCCGCCGCGCTGGTAACGCACACGCCTCCCCCATCGGCGAAATTACGTAAGTATTTGTTTTTATACACTATTTAATACAAATCGATCAATCCACCTTGATGCCGGCTTCCTTGATGACCTTGCTCCACTTCGCCACCTCGATGCGTATCTGCGCGGCGAATTCGTCCGGGCTGTTGCCCACGATTTCAAAGCCAAGCCCGGCGAGTCGCTCGCGCATGTCCGGCTGCGCGAGAATTTTCACCACGTCGGCGTGCAGCCGCTTCACGATGGCCTGCGGCGTGCCCGCCGGCACCAGCATCGCCTGCATGGTGTCGGATTCCTGACCGGGAAAGCCGGCTTCCGCCAGCGTGGGCACATCGGGCAGCGCCTGCGAACGCCTGGCGCTCGTCACCGCCAGCGCGCGCAGCCGCCCGGCGAGTATGTGCTGCACCGCCGGCGTAATCGCCGCGCAGCCGATCGGCACCTGATTGCCGAGTATCGCCACCACCACCGGCCCCGCGCCATTAAACGGCACGGTCGGATAATCGAGTTTTGTCGCGAGCCGGAACAACGCCGCCGACAGATCAGGCGTGGTGCCGACGCCGGGTGTGGCCATGCTGTATTTTTTGGGATTCGTTTGCATGACTTTAACAAGCTCCTGCATCGACTTCGCGGGCACCGCCGGATTCACGATAAACGCATTCGGCGACGCCACCATTTTGGAAATCGGGATAAAACTTTTTTCCGGGTCGTAAACGCTTTTCGAATAAAGGCCGGGGTTCACCACGTACGCGGAGCTCACCACCAGTATCGTGTAGCCGTCGGGCGTGGCGTTCGCCGCGATACCGATGCCGATATTGCCGCCGGCGCCGACGCGGTTATCGACCACCACTTGCTGCCCGTGCAGCTCGGTCAGCTTTTGCCCGACGATACGCGCCATCACATCGGTAGGCCCGCCCACCGCGAAAGGCGCGACAACGCGAATCGCGCGCGTGGGGTAGGCCGGTCCGTAGCCTGTCGAAGCGGGCTGTGCAAACGCAGGAAAACATGCGGCGGACAAGAACAAACCGAACAAACAAACCACATAGCGGTTAAACATCATGATTCCTTTTCGCGATTTTGCGATTCACCAGCAGTCACAATATCCTTCACCGCGCCGCCCCAGCCATTC
>VFLF01000794.1 GCA_009885185.1 Nitrosomonadales bacterium
ATCACGTCGGTCACCGCGGCGGGGATGCCTTTGTAGGGCACGTGGATCATACTGACACCCGCCGCGCGCTGAAACATTTCCGCCGAGAGATGCGGTGCAGATCCGGCGCCGGGCGTTGCGAATGTCAGTTCGCCCGGTTTGGCCTTGGCTAGTGCCATCAGGTCTTTGACGGACTTGCCAGCGAATGCAGGCGCGACCACCACCACGTTGGGTTGTGAGTTCAACTGCGTGACGGGCGCAAAGTCTTTGCCCGGATCGTACGGCAGCTTCGCGTAGAGGCCGGGGTTGATGGCGAATGTCGTCGTAATCATCAACACGGTGTAGCCATCCGCCGCGGCTTTCGACGCAATCTCCGTACCAACGATGGTGGCGGCGCCGGGACGCGAATCGACCACGACGTTTTGTCGCCATGTCTCGGTGAGCTTGTGCCCGATCAGCCGTGCGCTGATGTCGAGTCCGCCACCCGGCGCGAACGGCACGATCAGGCGGATGGGCCGGTTGGGATAATTCGCGGCGTCCTGCGCGATGGCAGGCGTGGCCGTGGCGAACGTGATGGCGGTAACAGCAGCGAATTTCATGCAGCGATTTTATACCTTGTATACTTGACGGCATTCGCATCTAAAAACAGTTCAACCCATCGAAAGTGCAACCATGACGACCGAAACCAAACTCCATGTCTATGATGTTCTTGCCAAATCCTTTATGCAGGAGGGTGTGAGCACCTGCTTTACGCTGATGGGTGATGCGAACATGAACTGGGCCTCGAAACTGTCCTCGCAGGGATGCCGCATGATCTACGTCCGGCACGAACATTGCGCCGCGGCGGCGGCGATGGCCTACGCGCGCAAGACGGGCGATGTGGGCGTGGCAACCGTCACTTGCGGGCCCGGCGTCACGCAATTAATCACGGCGCTGCCGGCGGCGGTGCGCGCGCATTTGCCGATGGTGGTGTTTGCGGGAGAGTCACCCATCAAGATGGGCTGGTACAACCAGATGATCAATCAGGGGCCGATCATCGAGGCGACAGGCGCGGCCTACCACCCGCTGCATTTGCCGGAGCGCATGCCGGTGGCGATTCGCGATGCCTTCCTGCAAGCACGCCGTGAACGCCGTCCGGTGGTGCTCGGCATTCCGTTCGACTTGCAGGAGCGTGCCTGGGCTGGGCCGGAGAACTTGCCGACACCCTCACGGGATTTGCTGCCGCGCCTGTCGCCGATACCGCCGCACCCGGATGATGTGGCAAAAGCCGCGCAACTGGTGGGGTCTTCCGAGCGCGTGGTGATTTTTGCTGGTCTGGGCGCTGTCCAGGCCAGTGCGGCGTCCGCGTGCCGCACGCTGGCGGCGAAAACCGGCGCGCTGCTGACCACGTCGCTGCCCGCGCGGGGACTGTTCCACGATGACCCGTACTGCATCGGCATCTCGGGCAGCTTCTCGACCGCGGTGGGGCTCGAATATTTAGCAGAAGCTGATCTGGTCATCATCGTCGGCGGCTCGCTCGCGTTTCACGCCGGCGGCGGCGGTCAGCTCTGGCGTAAGGCAAAGATGCTGCATATCGACGTCGATCCGGTCGCCGTGGCCCAGGGCCAGGAAGTGGCGCGCAACCACTTGCGCGCCGACGCGCGGCTGGGCGTGGAGGCGCTGACGGCGGCATTGCCGGAGCGCAGCAATAAATGGCGCACCGAGGCCATGGCCGCGCGCATTCGCGACACCAAGCCCGACAATCATGTGTTCGAGGTTGAACCCGGACTGCTCGACCCGCGCGAGGTCATAGCCGCACTCGAAAAATCGCTGCCTGCGGACTGGGAACTGGTGAACTCGGGCGGCCATTGTTCGTGGTTCTTCGCGCAGATGCCGTCGCGCCCGAACGAACGCTTCCTCACCATCCGCGAATTCGGCGCCATCGGCAACGGTACCTCGTTCGCCATGGGTGTGGCGGCGGCGCGCCCGGATAAAACGGTGGTGCTGTTCGATGGCGACGGCAGCCTGACCATGCATATCCAGGAATTCGAAACTATCAAACGCCATGGATTGAACATCCTGATCGTGCTGATTAACGACGGCGCCTACGGCTCAGAAGTGCATAAGCTACGCGCCGAAGGGTTGCCCGACACCGGATCGGTATTCGGCCGCCCCGATTTTGCGGCCATCGCGCGCGGCTTCGGGCTCGAAGGAAAAACGTTTACGAGCCTGACCGATCTGCCCAAGCTGGTGCAGGAGTTCGCCAAAAAAGGCGGCGCGGCGGTGTGGGATTTTCACGTGTCGGATCGAGTCACGTCGCCGACAATCCGCCGCGCGCACCCGGCGAAACACAAGTAAGAGTGCTTGGGGCTGAGGGGCAGACTAATCAGCCCTGATGCCCTGCTCCCTGAACACGGCACCCCACTTCTTGATTTCCCGTGCCAGGTGCGCGGCCATCTCATCGGGCGTGCTCGCAATCACGTCAAACCCGCGATCCTGCCAGCGCTTCATGGCATCGGGTGTCTTCAGCACCGCCCGCACCTTCTCGTTGAGCGTCGCGATGATCGGTCCGGGCGTGGCCTTCGGCGCCGCGAGTATCTGCCACGTCACGAACTCGTAGCCGGGCAGACCGGCCTCCGCCATTGTCGGGATCTGCGGCGCGCTGGCGTTACGCCGGATGTCGGTGATG
>VFLF01000063.1 GCA_009885185.1 Nitrosomonadales bacterium
GATACTCGCCGACACCACCAGCCGCCGCCCGCCGAACGCAGCGCAGATGTGGGGCGAGCGCGTCGCCGCCGCGCGCGCAAAGGGCATGGCCGGGGTGCTCGACACCACGCTCGCGCGCTGGTTTACCGAGCCGTACCGCAACACCCGCCGCGACGTGATGACGCGCATCGGCGAACAAATACTCACCACGCCCGTCGATGGATTCTGCGGGGCCTGCATCGCCATCTCAAAAGTGAATACGCTCGACCGGCTGAAGGAAATTCAATGCCCGGTGTTCATCATCGTCGGCGAGGAAGACCACGGCACCCCGCCGGAAATGGCGCGCGCCATTCACGAAAATCTGCCGGGATCGGAATTGCTGGTGATTCCATCGGCGGCGCATCTGTCCAATGTGGAGCAGGCGGACGTGTTTACCCGGGCGGTGATGGCGTTTTTGGGACGGGTTGCGTGATTTTGCTGTCGCCCACATTCCTCCGCCGCAGCAATTCCCCGCCCGCCACCAGCATCGCCGCGTTCGATACAAACACCGGCACAAAGCCGAACGCCGTACCGACGCTGCCGAACAGCAGCGGGATGGAAAGGTGTGCCACGTTGTTGACCATGACTCGCAAGCCCGCCGCTTCGGACGTTCTGCCCGGCGGGGCGAGTGCGTAGATCAGTGACATCGACATCGGTTGGCCGCTGCCCACGCCCAGCCCGAGTATGAATGCCGCCAGCGCCAGCAGCCACGGGTTGACGAAAAAAGGGAACAGCACGAACGCGAATGCGGCGATGAAGATGCCCTTGACCAATATATCGGCTTCGCTGCTGCGCTTGGCCCATGCCGGCAATATCGTGCGCACGATAAAGGTCGCCAGCGCAAAGGTGGCGAGCACGCTGCCGATGACAGAAGCCGACAGCCCTATGGAGTGGCCATAGATCGGAAAATAAAACTGGAACAGATCCCACGCGGCTGACAGGATGCCGCTGGCGATAAAGGCGCCACGCAGTTTGGGCATTTTCCACAGATCCAGCACACGATTTTGCGCGGCATCGTGGGCGGGCTTGACGGCCTTGGGCAGAAATCCCGGCATCAGCGACATCAGCAGGAACGGCGTCACAGTGAACGCGGACAGCACCATGAACGCGTTCAGATGACCGAGATGATCGATGGCGAAGCCGGAGGTAAACGGCCCGATTAATCCCGCCGCCGAAAACCCCAGACTGACCAATGAATAATTACGCGCGCGATTCCCCGGGCCGCCGACGCCGCCGGTGGTGCCATGTACGGAGACGAAGAAAAAATGAAACGACGAGCCGATCAGCAGCGAGGAAACATACAACGCCGGCAGTCCCGGAAACAGCGGCGGCAACAGCGTTGCGATGCCCATGCCGATAGTCCCTGCCATCATCGGCCCGCGCGGGCCCAGCCGGTCGGCAAGGCGGCCAGCGTAGATGGCGAAGAGCAGAGGGCAGATCGCATACAGCGCCATCAGCACGCCGATGGTGAACTGGCTGGCGCCGAGTTCCAGCGCGTACAGCGACATCACCATGCGGCTGCCGCTGAAGCACGAATGGTTCAGCAGGCACAGCAAAACAATCAGGTAAATGGGCACGACGGGGCAGCCTGCATGGAAAAATCGGAGGGGCGGCGAACAATCGCGGATGCGTTGATTGTATACGCGCGCGCCACACACGCCCTTGATAGACCGTATAGTGTAAAAATATTAATGTTTAAAAACAAATACTTACAAAATCTATCCGCAATTCAAGGCATATCATGGCGCGGCGTGTTCAAGATAGTGGATGGAGAACAATTGCCCGGCATCCGTCCAGCAATGCGCGGCGGCAAAGCCCGCCTCGCGCGCGAGCTGCTGAAATTCATCGATGGCATATTTGCAGGAATTTTCCGTGTGGATGGTTTCACCCGCGCGAAAGTGGAAGGTTTCGCCCGCCACGCTGATACGCTGCTCGCGCAGGCTGCGTAAATGCATTTCGATGCGGCCCTCTTCGGCATCGTAAAACGCGTGATGCTCGAACGCGCCCACATCGAAGTCACCGCCCAGTTCGCGGTTGATGCGCGTCAGCAGATTCAGGTTGAAGGCGGCGGTCACGCCCTGCGCGTCATTGTAGGCGGCATGCAGGCGCGCCGGGTCTTTCTTCAGATCAACCCCCACCAGCATCGCGCCGCCCGGCCCGGCGATGGCGTGCGCATGGCGAAGAAACATCAGCGCTTCGGCCCGCGTGAAATTGCCGATGGTCGAGCCCGGAAAATAAATCACGCGGCGGCACGCACCAATGCCAGTCGCGATCGCGGGCAACTGCAAAGGCTGCGTGTAGTCGGCGCACACCGCGGACACGTTGACCGCCGGGTAGGCCGCGGCCAGTTCCGCGGCGCACTGCCGCAGCGCCGTGCGTGATATGTCGATGGCCATGTACGCGGCGGGCGCCAGCGCTTCCATCAGCACGCGCGTCTTGCGGCCGGAACCTGCGCCATATTCGATCAGCCAACATTGCGGGCCGAGCCGGCGCGCCATGTCGTGCGCGCTATCCTGCATCATCGCCAGCTCGGTGCGCGTCGGATAGTACTCGGGCAGCGCGCAGATGGCCTCGAATAATTCGCTGCCGCGTGCGTCGTAAAAGTATTTGGGTGCGAGAGATTTTTGCGGCTGTGCAAGGCCGCTCAGCACATCGCGGCGCAAATTCTCGGCGTCGGGATGAAAATCGTAAAACTGGAATTCAGTGCGTGCAGGCATGGCACGAGCGGCAGGAACGTCAACCGCAAAAAGGGTAAAAAAGGTAATTCGGCGACAAAAATCAGCCGCTGCTCATGCGTCCCGCGTGATACTCAATCCACTTCTTGATGCGGTTGGCGTCGCCGGAGCGGCTCAGACGCCCCCATGAATCGAGCAGCACAATCACCACCGGCGCGCCCGCGATCACCGTGTGCATCACCAGGCAGCGGCCCGCTTCACGGATGTAACCCGTCTTGGACAATTCAATGTTCCAAGCCGGACTGGGGATCAACGCGTTGGTATTGCGAAATTCCAGCGTGCGTCCGCCGACGCTCTGCACGGCGTAGCCGTTGCCCGTCGAATACTGCCGGATTAACGGATACTGGTAGGCAGCCGTCACCAGCTTGCCCAGATCCTGCGCGGTGGAAACGTTGCCGCTCGACAGACCGGTGCCATCGACAAACGAGGTCTGCATCATATCCAGCGCCATCGCCTTGAGATTCATTTCCCGCACGAATGCGGCAACACCGCCGGGATAGGCGCGCGCCAGCGCCGATGCGGCGCGATTCTCCGATGACATCAACGCCAGCCGCAGCATTTCGTCGCGCGTGAGCACCGTGCCCAGTTGCAGACGCGATCCGGTACCTTTAATCAGATCAAGGTCTTCGTCAGTCAGCGCAATAGACTCGTCCAGCGGCAGCTTGGCGTCCAGCACCACCATCGCCGTCATCAGCTTGGTAATCGACGCGATCGGCGCCACGGCGTTAACGTTCTTGTTGTAAATCACGTCACCGCTTTGCAGATTGACCACCAACGCGGCGCTCGACTGCACATCCAGCACATCGGGGTTAAACGGCTCCGGTGCCGGTGCAGCACGTTTCACCACTCGCTTTCCTTGGTGCGCCTCCGCGCGTGGCGCGGCCTTGGCCGCAGTCCTGGCCGCCGGCTTGGCGACAGGCTTGTTTCCGACCGGAGTAAGTCGCGCTTCTGCCTTGACCGGCTTGCTATGTCCGTAGGCGGGTAAAAAACACAGAATTAACGTAAGGCAATACCTGAGCACCCTACCTCCAATAGCAATATTTACCGTAAAAATACAGCTTTACAAGTCATATTTCAAGTATTTTATGTGATTTCTTGGTGGCACACGCGCACCGGCGCGACGCATCACACAGAAAGAACGCACCACCTCTCTCCCAGACGACCTAGGAACACTGGAATTTCAGGTAAAAAAAACTCCGCTCGGTAAACCTAGCGGAGTTCAAAGAGGCCATACAACCGCCCGCTCAGCACAAGCGGTTGCAGCTACCGGCCTCCGAGGAGGAAAATCATGTGCATTGCACCCTACGGCCTAGGCCATCACTTGCAATATTTACAAGTTATCAGCACGACCTTACCTCAGGCTTACAAGCTTTCCCGCGCTTTCCGCCGGAAATGCAAGAATTACACATAGTGCTATTCTCGACCCATGCGCATACTCATTGCCGAAGACGATCCGGTTCTGGCCGACGGACTGACGCGTACGCTGCGCCAAGGCGAATACGCCGTCGATTGCGTTAACGACGGGGTGGCCGCCGATCACGCGCTGTCATCACAGACTTATGACTTGGCGATACTCGATCTGGGACTGCCGCGGCTGGACGGATTTGAAGTCCTCAAACGCCTGCGGCGGCGCGCCTCCACCATCCCGGTGCTGGTGCTGACCGCGCGCGACGGGCTGCCGGACCGTGTGCGCGGACTCGATCTGGGCGCGGACGATTATATGACCAAGCCTTTCGAGCTGCCCGAACTGGAAGCGCGCGTGCGCGCCTTGATCCGGCGCGGGCAGGCCGGCGGCAGCGCGACCATAGCGCACGGCAGACTGCGCCTGGACACCGTAGGACGGCGCGTTACCGTGGACGATCAACCGCTGGAACTTTCCGCGCGCGAACTGGGCGTACTCGAGGTGTTGATCATGCGCAACGGCCGGGTCGTGAGCAAGGATCAATTGGCGGAAAAACTCTACAGTTGGGACGATGATGTCGGCGCCAACGCCATCGAGGTATGCGTGCATCGTCTGCGGAAAAAAATCGAACCCGCCGGCATCGCCATACGCACCATCCGCGGCCTCGGCTACCTGCTCGAGAAAGAGCGCGCTTGAGCGCACGCACCACGCTGCGCCGGCAAGTGCTGGCGTGGGTTTCCATTCCACTGAGCATCCTGTGGCTGGTCAGCGCGTATAGCAGTTACGACATCGCCCAGCGTTTCGTCAACGGCGTCTACGACCGCGCGCTACTGGAGTCGGCGCTGGATATCGGCCGGCAGGTGCGTGTGCTGCGCGGGCGCGTCTACGTCGATCTGCCGGAAATCGTTGTGCAGATACTGCGCTCGCGCGAATCCGGCCAATTTTTTTATCTGGTCACCGGACCGGACAAGGAATACATCACCGGCGAGCCCGATCTCGGTCCCGCGCAGACCACGCCATCAGGCCAAGCCGCTTATTACAACGACAGCTATCGTAATCAGCCGATCCGCGTTGCCGCCATTAAATTGCCCGTGGAAACCGAAGAGATACACGGCCTGGTCACGATACAGGTCGCCGAAACACTGTCGCCACGCACCGATTTGCTGCGCGAAGTGATGCTGCGCATGGCACTGCCGCAGACGTTGTTGGCGATACTGGCCGGTGTCGTGCTCTGGTTCGCGGTAGGGCGCGGTCTTGCGCCCCTGTCGAACCTGCGGCGCGAGATCGAACAACGCTCGCACCGCGATCTGTCGGCGCTGTCGATCGCTCACGTCCCCGCGGAAGTACGGCCCCTGGTCGAATCCACCAATGGCCTGTTGCACCGTTTGAGCACGGTACTCTCGGCGCAGCAACGCTTTATCGCGGATGCCGCACACCAGTTGCGCACGCCCATCGCCGGCCTGCGCACACAGACCGAGCTCGCGCGCAGGCAGACGTCGCCCGCCGACACCGAAGCGGCGCTGGCGCAACTGCAAACCGCCGCTGAACGCACCACCCATCTGGTCAATCAACTGTTGTCGCTGGCGCGCGCGGAACCATCCACGGAACATCCGCAGCCCATGGGAAGACTCGACTTGAGCGCACTCGCACGCGAGGTCACCACCGAGCACGTGCCGCGCGCGCTGGCGCGAAACATCGATCTGGGATTTGAAGGCAGCGACGAACCGCAGCCCATGTCCGGCGACGCCTTTTTGTTGCGTGAAATGCTCGGCAACCTGATCGACAACGCCATACGCTATACCCAACCCGGCGGGCACGTCACCGTGCGCCTGAGGAGCACGCGGGATCAGTTGCTGTTGTCTGTGGAGGACAATGGTCTTGGCATACCGGAGACCGAACGTGAAGCCGTGTTGGAACGATTCCACCGTGTGCTCGGCACTGGTGTCGAAGGCGCCGGGCTGGGACTCGCCATTGTGCGCGAAATCGTGACGCGCCACGGCGGAGAAATCCACATGCTGCCCGGGCGTGACAATCGCGGAACCTTGGCAAGGGTCACATTGCCGCTGGCTGCCTAAGACCCGGGGCATGGCACGCACGCGCTACGCGTCGTGCGCTTTCTTTTCGTCTTCTTCCTGCTGCAATGCCCACATCTGCGCATA
>VFLF01000710.1 GCA_009885185.1 Nitrosomonadales bacterium
CAATTGAACCGGGCGGCCCGTATCCGCTCCGGGGATTGCATCGTCAATCGGGGGAGTAGGAATTTCAAACGATCTTTTTGCATAGACGCAATGTATCCCGACCCCATCGAACGGTCAATTGCCGGGCTTGAGTAGCCAGGCCAGGATTTCTACAGGGCACTTCCCCGGATTGTGACGCGCGAACATGTCGGAAACCTTCCGCACACCCACATAACCGAACGTCCGCTCCATTTCATCCGACAGTATCTTCGTGACTTCTTCCATGGAAGCCAGCGCGCCCATGGCCAGCGTGAAAGGAATGCCCGCCGCGGCAGCGGCCTTTGCCAGCTCCACTTCGCCCTGATACCACATCAGTCCCGCGCTGCCCGTGGGCGCGATTCCGAACGGCAGATTGATGCGCTGGCCGAAGATTTCGGTGCTGAGATCGCACTTCGCCCAATCGTTAAGAAAGTGCTTGTGCAGCTTGATGCGATGAAAAGCCGCCCGGTTTTCTTCGAGCGAAATGCCATCTTCGGTGCCTTTATCGACGTGCTCGAAGGTGCCTTTGGGCAGGCGGCGCTGCGCCACCTCGCGCAGATCAAAAATATGTTGTGGCAGCGGTCAAGGTTTGTCATTGGACCGCTCTTTCGACGCGACGCTTGGGATTATTGAATTCCTATTAACCCCGAATCGCGTTACTTGCGCAGCTTGTACCAAGGATGCGGATTGCCCGGCACCTTCACCCGCAGCGTGTACACCGAGGTGTGCGCGCAGCAAAACAGCGTGCGCATGTCCGGCCCGCCGAAGGCGAAATTAACCGATTGCTCGGGGAATTTAATGACGCCCACGCGCGTGCCGTCGGGGTTCCACACAGCGATGCCGCCCGGCGCGGTGCAATACACGCGGCCAAGGCTATCGACTTTTAATCCATCGGGAATGCCCGGCTCGCTGCCGTTGGCGTCGGCGAAAATGCCGCGGCCCGTCATGTTGCCCGCCGTATCAAGATCGATGCGATGCACGTATTTCGACGAGCGCGTGTTCGCCACGTAGAGCGTGCGCTCGTCGGGCGAAAGTGCGAGACCGTTCGGGTATTCGCAGTTCGCCACCAGCGAAATATTGCCGTCGGGCGCGACGCGGTACACGCCCGCGCCATCCCACAGGTTGTTGTCGCCTTCTCGGCCCGGTATCTCGCGCTCGTGATACGGGCGGCGCTTATCCGGGTCGGTAAAATAAATACTGCCGTTCGAATGGCACACCACATCGTTGGGGCGGCTGAAACGTCCGCCCTTGTATTTGTCGGCGATGACTTCCACCTTGCCGTCAGCACCCGTGCGCGTGACCTTGCGCCCGTCGCCCTCGCACATGATCAGCCGTCCCTGCAAGTCAAAAGTCGTGCCGTTGCCGCCTTCGGTATTGCGCACCAGTTCCGCCTTTTGTCCCAGCTTGATGCGGTGCAGCCGGTTCGGCCGCAGATCAACGAAATACCAGAAATCATCCGGGTGCCACAGCGGGCCTTCGGTAAAGGTAAAGCCGGTCGCTTCGCGCACGGCTTCGGTGGTTTCGAGTACATCGGGCAGATAGTTTGCAGCGGACATGCAGTGCTCCTTGATTAAAATGTGGAATGACGGCGGGTGCAATAGTTTACGGCTTCATCGTGAAGTTTGCACCGCGCGGTTACTTCCACTGGCTCCACTTCACCGCCGCCACCGTTGCCATGCCATATACGATCATGGCGAGGCCGATGACCGCGAACAGACCCGAGAGCGTATCTGCGGGCGTGCCGCTGGAATAACGCAGAACCAACAAACCGCCGATCACCGCGACCAAAAACCGCGCGCTGCCCGCCAGCACCGGCCACAGCATTTTGCCCGCGCCCTGTGAGGCGAAATACAGCGCGATACCCGTGCCGAAAAAAGCGTAACACCAGCCGGCGATGCGCAAATAGGCGTAGGCCGCGTCCAGCACCGCCGCGTCGTTGCTGAACAGGCCCGCCCACGCGCCGGGCCACACCGCGACGACCACACCCACGCTGCCGGTGACGCCCGCGGCCAGCGCCGCGCCCGTCCACGCGATGCGCCGCGCGCGCTTCACATCGCCCGCGCCGATGCAAGTGCCGACCATCACCACCAGCGCCGAGCCGATGGCGAACACCACCGGTATCTGCAACAGTTCAAGACGCACGCCAAGGCCGAAACCCGCCAGCGCCGCCGTGCCGAAGGTGCCCACCATGCCGGTGACGATCACCGCCGCCGCGATCACCTGCAGCGCGTTAAACGACGACAGCAAACCCACTTTCAGGATGTCCGCGAACAATCGCGCGCTGAAGGTAATGCGCGCGCGTCGGATGTTCAGGCCAGCGCGTCCGGCCAGCAGATAGCCCGCGAAACACAACGCACCAGCACCGAACGAGCACACATAGGCAATGCCTGCGCCCGCGATGCCCATGGCTGGAAACGGCCCCCAGCCCAGCACCAGCGCACCGCACAGCGGTATCTGCAGCAGCGCGGCGCCGGCCAACACCGTCGCGGGCACCACCATGTTGCCGGTGCCGCGCACCACGTTGGCGAGAATATTGCAAAGCCACACCGTCAGCGCGCCACCGAACACGATGTTCGAGTAAGCCATCGCATGAGTCAGGGCCGCGCCGCTGCCGCCGAGGGCGCGGTACAACGCCGGACCGGCCAGCGCCATCGTTACCGTGAACAGCAGGCCGAACGCAGCGGCGATCACCGCCGCGTGCCACGCCAGTTGCTCCGCGCGCGCCACATTGCCCGCGCCCAGCGCGCGCGCAACCGCCGACGAGACACCGCCGCCCATCGCGCCCGCCGACATCATCTGCATCAGGATCAGAATCGGAAACACCAGCGCCACGCCGGCGAGCCCCTCGGCGCCCAGTCTGCCGATAAACCACGCGTCGGCAAAACTCACCAGCGCCTGCATCAGCGCCAGCCCCACATTGGGCGCGGCAAGGGTAATCAGCGTGGGCAGCACCGGTGCGCTGAGCAGACGGGCGCGCCGGTCGCCCGCGTCAGTGGCACTCATGACGGCCGAAATCGATCCATGTCAATCAAGCGCAGCCCGCTGCCGCGCGTCCTACTGCACTACGGGCAGCGTGGTGACGCCTGCATTGCTTTGCAGATATTGTTGCTTCAGTTTTTCCACGCCAGCGAGATACTCTTCCATGCTGGACTGGTTGTCGTTGTAACGACCGGAAAGTTTTTGGTACGCGGCAATGTACGCTAGATCGGTCATGGTTGATCTCCTGATGCCTGCACTATACGCGATGTCCACGGCGGCGTTCATCCGTGCCGACGTGGAACGCGGGTGCAAGGTTATCAAGCCCGAGATGCGCATGAATCGCTGACGGGGAAAACCTCAAGTCAGCGCGGTGTGTGCTTCGCCAGAAACGCCTTGATGCGCGGGCGCGCCGCCGCGAGTGGTTCGCCGGTTTTCCAGTCGAGGATGTATTCGGCGTGCGGCAGCAGCTTGGCGCATTCGTCGGAAATGGCGCGCGGATGCGCATCATCGTTGCCCGCCAGCAGCTGGCATGGTGTCTTGATGCTCGCGACAAACGCCTGATCGGCGCTGTACACGAACCCCGCAGCGTAAAGATTGCGGTAGTACGCATCCAGCACGGCGTCCCCCGGTTTTTCAGGCAGAGTCGCCGCCCATTCATTGAAACGCGCGGGGCGTGCCGGATTGAACGGCCCGACGCGGCCGATCGGTTGCGCGATCACGGCACTGGCGAAGCGTTGCGGCTGCGCTTTCAGCAGGCTGAAAATGAACGAGCCGCCAATGCATTGGCCGAACAGGTGACAGCGTTCGATTTTCAGATGATCAAGTATCGCCAGATGATCAGCCGTAAAACTGTGCCAGCCGTCCTGCGCGGTGAGCGGCGCGCGTGAGCGCCCGCCCGCGTTGCGTTGATCCATCACGATCACGCGGTAATCCTTTGACCATTCGGCAACGGGCTTCACCGGCGCCATCGCGCTATCCCACACGGCGATGGTGGAGAGCAAGCCCGCGGGCGCAAACGTGAGTATGGGAAAGCCCTTGCCGTGTTCCTCGTAGTAAATGCTGGCGCCATTGTGTTCTATAGTGGGCATGAGGACTCCTTAAAAAATGTTTATAAACAGATACTTACTACACCACATTCCGCTTTTTCAAATCCGCGATCTGCCCATCCTGATAACCCAGCTCATGCAGGATTTCATCGGTGTGCTCGCCGCACTCCGGCGTGATGCTGCGGATTTCGTTGGGCGTGCGTGACAGACGCACCGGCTGATTGACGAGGCCGATATCGCCCAACTGCGGATGGTGTATGGGTGCTGCCATCTGGTTGTGTTGCACCTGCGGATCAGCGAACACTTCGTTCATTTTGTAAATCGGCCCGCCGGCGACACCCAGTTCCTCGAAGCGCGCCGACCAGTGCGCGCTGGTGTGCTTCACCATCGCGTCCTGCAAATCCTTGTTCAGCGCCGCGCGGTTTTTCGAGCGCGCCTTGCTGTCTTTGTATTCGGGCTTGTCGATCAGGTGTTCGAGGTCAAGCGCCTTGCACAAGCGCCCGTACATCTCATTGCCGCCGGCGGCGATGTTCATGTAGCCGTCGGCGGTTTGAAACACGCCGGTGGGTATCGAAGTCGGATGATCGTTGCCCGCCTGCTCCGGCACCTCGTGATCAATGGTCCAGCGCGCCGCCTGAAAATCCAGCAGCGCGATCATTGCGTTAAGCAGCGACACCTCCACCCACTGCCCCTCGCCGGACACCTCGCGTTCCAGCAGTGCGGTCAATACGCCCAGCGCGCAATACAGGCCCGCCGCCGAATCCGACACCGCGCAGCCCGCGCGCATGGGGCCTTGGCCCGGCTGCCCGGTGATCGCCATCAATCCGCCCATGCCCTGCGTCACCTGATCGAAGCCGGGACGCTTGGCGTAAGGGCCGTCCTGACCGAAGCCCGAAATGCTCGCCAGCACGATTTTTTTGTTGATCTTTTTCAGCGACTCGTAATCGATACCGAGACGAAACTTCACATCGGGACGAAAGTTTTCCGCCACCACGTCCGAACGTTCGACGAGCTGGTTGAAGATTTTCAGGCCGTCGGCGTCTTTCATGTTCAGCGTGAAGCCGCGCTTGTTGCGATGCAGGTTCTGAAAATCCGCGCCGGTGCGCGAACCGCCCCACGCTTCGGGCAGATTCAGCCCCGGCGGCGATTCGATTTTGATGACATCCGCACCCCAGTCGGCCAACTGGCGCACGCAGGTGGGGCCGGAGCGCACACGGGTTAAATCAATGACGCGAAAGCGCGCCAGCGGTCCGCGGCGCTCAGTGGCCTGAGTGGTGGTGGTATTCATGGTGTCAGTCCTCGACAGGAGAAACGTAAACGCCAAGTGTCGCATAAAACGCCGGTGCGCGACGTCCCCTATAATGGCGCGCACCGCATACCCTTGAGCAAAGGACTGTCGCCATGCAAATCGTGCCATCGCCGGATGTAATCGGCGCCGAGATTCGGGATATTGATCTTGCGCAACCGCTGTCGGATGCCGACTTCGCGCGCGTCGAAGCGGCGTTCAACCGGCACGCGGTAATCTGCTTTCCCGCGCAACAGTTGAACGAGCCGCAAATGATCGCGTTCGCGCGGCGCTTTGGCGAAGTGGAAAAGATTTTTCTCACGCACTACGCGCATCCC
>VFLF01000180.1 GCA_009885185.1 Nitrosomonadales bacterium
ATGGCCGATCCGTACGAAGCACTGGTGAATCTGGCGCAACCGCGCAATGTCGATACGGTGATTGCCGATGGCCGCATTCTGCAACGCGCGGGGCGCTTTACCGTGCTGGATTACGCTGCGGTGCTGCGTGAGGCGATTGACGCGGGCAAGGCGTTGCGTGCGCGTGCGGGTGTGTAGTCATTACCGGATGTGAGAAGCGGGAATGTTTGTAAGGATTTGTTTTTATTGATAATTTTTAAATTCTGCTGCGTCAGCGTTGCACCCGGTTCAGCATCTCGCCGCGCCGTCCTTCGAGAAAACAGCGCACATTGGTTTCGATAATCGGCCACGTCATCGCGAGATTGTCGTCGCTGCTGCCGGAGCAGTGCGCGGTGATGAGCACGTTGTCCATGTCCCAGAACGGGCTGTCTTTGGGCAACGGTTCCGTGCGAAACACATCGAGTCCGGCGCCAGCGATGCGTTTGTGTCGCAACGCATCAAGCAGGGCATTCTCGTCGCACAGCCCGCCGCGCGCGAGGTTGAGCAGATAGGCGCTGCGCTTCATCACGGCAAGAATTCGCGCGTCGATCAGATTGTCCATTTCGGGCGAATAGGGTGTAAGCACGATCAGAAAATCCGCGCGCGCGGCGGCTTGCGCCAGTTGCGAGTAAGCGACCACCTGATCGAAGCCCGCCACGGCACGAGGCGCGGCGCTGACGCCCAACACCGTCATGCCAAAGGCTTTGCAGCGCGGCGCCAGCGCTTCGGCGATGAGACCCAAGCCGGTGATGACCACGGTTTTACCGTGCAGCCGCACCTGCGTCCAGCGCTGCCAAACGTGCTTTCTCTGGTTGTCGTGCATGCGCGGGTAGTCGCGCGCGAGATTGAGCATATACAAGAATGCCATCTCGGCCATCTGAGGGCCGTGGATGCCGCGCGTGGTGGTGAGCACGATGTCCGGGCGCAAGGTGCGTGAACCGACAATGGCGTCAAATCCGGTGGTCATCGCGTGGATCCATTTGAGTCTGGATGCCTTGGCCAGCCGCTCGTCGTTAAAGCCGTGGCCTGCCGCCATGATAATGTCCGCTTCTGGAAAGCGCGGCACGGATTCGGGAAGATCGGGCGCGGTAATGACTTGAACCGATGGAAATGCCTGTTTGATCTTGGGCGCGAAATAGTCCGCGTCACGGTGGGCGAAGAGCAGCGTGGTCATTTTTTTTATTCGCCTTTGAGTCCGGCTTCCTTTACCAGCTTGCCGAATTTGATGAACTCCGTTTTCAGATAATCGCGAAACTGCTCCGGCGTGCCGCCGGTGATGACGGAGCCAACAGCGGCGTGCTTCTCGATAATATCGGGCAGTTGCAATACCGCGGCCAACTCGCGATTCACCCGTTCGATGATGGCACGCGGTGTACGCGCCGGTGCACCGAGCGCGGTCCAGGATGAATTCTCGTAACCGGGTACACCGGCTTCGGCTACGGTGAGCAGATCGGGCAGCGACGGCAGACGGTTTGCGCCCGTGGTGGCGAGCGCGCGCAGCTTGCCGGATTTCACGTGCGGCAGCGTGGTAATCACAGTGTTGAACATCAGTTGCGTATGGCCGCCGATAAGCTCCGTCATCGCCGGCGCCGCGCCTTTGTATTGCACTCCGGTCAGCCGCACCTGGGCCATGCTGTTGAACAACTCAGCGGAGACGTGGCTGTAACCGCCGAGTCCACCCGACGCATAATTCAAACCGCCGGGTTTTTGCCGCGCCAGCGCGATCAAATCCTTTACTGTTTTTGCCGCGATGGAAGGATGCACCACCAGCAAGCCCGGCGTGGTGGCGATCTGGATAATCGGTGCGAAATCTTTTTGCGTGTCGTATGGCAGTTTGCTGAAGTGCGGCGTCACCGCCCACGCCCCCACCGTGGCGCTGACCAGTGTGTAGCCGTCGGCGGGCGCGCGCGCGACGATTTCCATGCCGACGATGCCGCCGCCGCCGCCGCGATTGTCGATCACCACCGGCTGCCCCAGCCGCTGCGCGAGTTTTTCGCCCAGCATGCGCGCCTGAATGTCGGGCGTGCCGCCGGGCGGCACCGGCACCACCAGACGTATGGCCTTGTTGGGATACGGCGACACTTGCGCGGCATGCGCTGGGAGCACTATCCATACGCACGCAACGGCACATGCGCGTGACAAGTTGCGTATATTCATTTTTAAACCGGTTCTTTACCTGGGCGGCACGGTGATAGCACAGATAGTCTTCGCGCCTACGGCTTGATCCCCAGCAGTTTTGCCGCAGTTCCGCCCAGCATTGCAATGCGCTCTTCGTCAGTAAATCCTGGCGTTTCCATGATGTGCGTGACCGGGTCTTCGTGCCACGGAATCGGATGGTCAGTACCGATCACGAGCTGACTAACACCGACCATGGTCGCGAGGTGGCGCAACATGTCCGGCGTGAATACCAGTGTGTCGTAGTACATCGTTTTCAGATACTCGGTCGGCTTCTTTTTCAATTTGACGTTGGGGTCGCAGTGCCACGGCGCCACGCGGCACGGATGATCCGAGCGCGGCGCGTAGGAGGGCAGATAGCCGCCGCCGTGCGCGGAGCACAACTTCAGGTTGGGAAATTTATCCAGCGTGCCGTCGAAAATCAGGTGTGACAGACAGATCGTGGTGTCGAGCGGATTGCCGATGGTGTTGGCAAGCCAGCCGTTGCCCTTGAAACGGCGCGCGAGTTCGGGCGTGCTTTGCGGGTGGATGAAAATCAGCACGCCGAGTTCTTCCGCCTTGGCCCAGAACGGATGAAACTTCGGATCGGAGAATTCGGCATCCGCGCAGCTCGCGCCCACCGCCGCGCCGCGCAGTCCGAGTTTCTTCACGCCATGCGTAAGTTGCTCCACCGCCAAGGCCGGGTCTTGCAGCGTGACCGAGGCAAATGCGACCAGGCGGTCCGGATACAGCGCGCACATCTCGGCGAGTTTTTCGTTCTGGATACGGCAAATCTCAGCGGCCAGATCGCGTTTCTCGCGGTACCAGAACGGGTTGATGCTCAACGCTTCGATATCGACACCCTGCTTGTCCATGGCGGCGATGCGCTTGGGACCGACTTCATCCAGATCGGGAAATTGATGATCCGCGGCGCTTTTTCCGGCCAACGCGAACGCTTCCGGCACGATGCAATGCGCGTGTACATCAATGGTTTTGACACGCTTGCCGTTGATCGACACTTGCCGCCGCTGCCCGCCCGCGGCAGCCTGCATGCCATTGGTGATGCTGGTCATTTCGCATCCCGTGAATACGACCGGTGATTTTTCTCTGCCGGCGGTGTTGTGCTTTTCCATGGACCATGCTCCCTGTATGGTTGAAATGATTACCGCTCTTTCATGCCCGTGCGGCGGATCTGAGCCGCCATGATATCAATGTCGCACAACACGGGTGCAAGGTGTCGCTTAACTTCCGCTTCCGGCGCGCCCAGCATGCGGATTATCTCGCGATGCGGGCGGCTTGTGCATGAGTCTGATGGGCCGATGCATGGCCTGGAAATACAGGCTATTGCGTTATCATTCTTCGGGATGGCTATTTTAAGGCGGTTCTGAATTTCCGGCACTGTCGAAGTGGGGGACAAAATGAATTTGAAACATATTGCCGTAGCGGCGCATATTGCCGCCAGCATGATTCTGATGGCGGCGGCGGCGCACGCGGCTGAAATCAAGGTGTTGGCTTCCGCGGCGATCAAAACGGCGTATCTGGAAGTTCTGCCGGCATTCGAACGCACTAGCGGACACAAGGTTATAACGACGTGGGCGCCCACCGCGGAGATGGCGCAGCGGGTGAAAGACGGTGAAGTGGTGGATCTGGTCATAATGGCGGTTGAGCCGGTGGATGAACTGATCAAGCTCGGACGTATCGTGGCAGGCAGCCGCGTTGATCTGGTCAGGTCGGGCGTCGGCATGGCGGTGCAGCCGGGTGCAGCGCGGCCGGATATCAATACCATCGAAGCGTTCAGGCGTACGCTGCTGGCCGCGAAGTCGATCACTTTTTCAACTGGCCTGAGCGGCGTGTATATGACCGGGCTGTTTCAGCGTATGGGCATCGCTGACGAGCTCAAGCCAAAAATCAGGGTGGTGAAAGGTGTGCCGATTGGCGAAGTACTGGCTCGCGGCGATGCTGAGATCGGATTTCAACAGACCAGCGAGCTGCTCGCGGTCAAGGGTGTCAAGTATGTCGGCCCGTTGCCGGCGGAATTCCAGCACACGATCACCTTCTCCGCGGGCGTGCCTGCTCGCGCAACACAGCCTGATGCGGCCGGCGCATTGGCGACGTTTCTCACCACCCCCGCGGCAAAAGGCGCTTTTAAGAAGACCGGGGTGGATCCGACCTAGCTGTTCTTGGTTGAGCGAGGGTGGACGACGTTGGAACAATCGGCGGATTGACGGACGCTGGGTGTGGGAATACAGTGCAGTCAGCGTCGCAGAAAGAATCGATGATTTCGGTTCGCATAAGAAGCCGATGCGCGATGGGGTTGCAGCTCAGCACGTTCTCTACATCACGGGGAGGAACGAACCATGCGGGCGAAGCAGAACTTACCGTCGGTACTCATGGCAGTGATGGCAATGGCAGCGCTTGCAGTCGCGTTGATCCAGCCGCTTGCCGCATCAGCGCAGTCCTATGCCCTGACGGGAATCGTGTCATCGACAGAAGAAGGCGCGATGGAAGGCGTGCTGGTCAGTGCCGAGCGAGAAGGCTCCAACAAGACCATCACGGTGGTCAGCGATGAAAAAGGCCGCTACCGATTTCCGGCATCGTATCTTGATCCCGGAAAGTACGCGATCAGCATTCGCGCAGTCGGTTATGACCTTGCCGGTGCCCCGGCGCCGCAAGTGGCCGGCAAGGGCACCGCGACCGCCGACCTGAAGCTCGAGAAGGCGAAGGATCTCGCCGCGCAACTGTCCAACGCGGAATGGCTCCGCAGTTCGCCCGGCAACGCGCAACAGAAACGCCCGCTTCTCTCGTGCGTAGGCTGTCACACGCTGGAGCGCATCTATCGCTCCAAACACGATGGCGAAGCGTTTGTGAAAACAATTTAACGCATGGGAACGTATGCCAACCAGAGCACCATCCTTCAGCCGCAGAAGCGACTGACGGGCCGTGACACCGATCTGGTCGGCGAGGAGCGTGCAAAAGTACAGCGCGCACAATCGGATTATTTTGCCACGGTCAATCAAAGCACGACTACGGCTGCCGACAAGTGGCCGTATGAGCTGAAGACCTTTGCGCGGCCCAAGGGCCGGGCGTCGCGCGTCGTCATCACGGAATGGGATCTGCCGCGCCCGACGATACAACCGCATGATGTGGTGGTTGATTCCAAGGGCACTGCGTGGTACTCCGATTTTGGTTCGCAGATCATCGGTAAATTCGATCCGAAATCCGGCAAGCTGACGGAAATCTCCACGCCGGAACTGAAAAAAGGTTCGCCGCTGGGGTCGCTGTCGATACGCATGGATCGTGACGAGAACCTGTGGCTCGGTATGATGTATCAGGCGGCCATCGCGAAGTTTGATACCAAGATCGAAAAGATTCAGGTATGGCCAATCCCCGCTGAGTGGAACCGGCCCAACACGCAGGTCAACATGACCAGCCCGCTGAACATCGGGGTGGATGGCAAGGTCTGGACGCAGAACAACGGCTTTGCCGGCGTGCACCGCGTGGATCTGAAAACCGGCCAATGGGAAACCTGGGAGCCGTTCAAGGAGGCGCCTGTCGGCCACAATATTTATGATGTGATTTCCGATTCACAGAATAACGCGTGGTTTACCGATATCGGCCGCGAGACCATCGGCCGCATCGATGCCAAGACCGAGCAGGTCACGCTCTACGAAACCCCCACCAAGAGTTCGGGGCCGCGCCGCGGCATCATGGACGCGCAGGATCGCATCTGGTTTGGCCAGTATCGCGGCAATCGCATTGCGATGTTCGACACCAAATCCGAGCGCTTTCAGGACTGGGAAGTGCCGACGCCGTGGTCGGGGCCGTACGATGTCGCGCTGGATAAGAACGGCGAGGCGTGGACTGGCTCGATGCTGAATGACCGTATCTCCCGGCTCAATCCCAAAACCGGCCAGTTTGTTGAATATCTGTTGCCGCGCATGACCAACGTGCGCCGGGTGTTCGTGGATATCTCGACCACGCCGGTGTCGTTCTGGGTGGGCAGCAATCACGGCCCTTCCATCATCAAACTCGATCCGCTCGACTGATAGGACTATGAATACCGCCACCGTACTCTTGATTGTCCATGGGCTGCTGGCAGTGGCGCTGCTCGGCGCCATCACGCATCAGGCGATGAGTGCCTGCATGCCGGCGCAAAAGCCCGCGGGCACTTTTTACGGGCGCTTTCGCGCGGTGTCGGGAGGGGCGTACACCAACGGCGTCATTGTGCTGTATCTGCTGACGTTTCTGCTGGGCGGCATTGTCTATGCCGAATACCGGATCGAGGTGCGCATCGCGATCGAGCAATTGGGCTACTGGTGGCAAAGCGGCTCGTTCGAGATCAAGGAGCATTTTGCTGCCATCGGGCTGGGAATGCTGCCGGCGTATGCGTATTACTGGCGGCAGCCAGCCGAGGCCCATGGCCGCACGCGCGCCATACTCACCGCACTGCTCGCGTTTATTGTTTGGTGGAATTTTTTGGTTGGGCACATCCTCAATAACCTTCGTGGATTCGGATCATGACGCCGCTACGCACGTCCCCGGCCTTTGGCATTGTGTTCGCAGTGGTGTTCGCCATCGCCTATGTGATCGCGGTGGAAAAAAATATCGCGATATTTACCTATCATCCGGCAATCGGGGAGTTTGATCTGGGTACCAAGCCGTCGAGGGACGGCCCGGCGATGTACTGGTATGGCTGGCTCGGCACATCGGGCGTCGTGGCGTTCGTTGCGGCCTTTGCCGCCGTTTTGCTGCCGGAGAAACTGACCCGGTGGCTGTGGCCGGGGCTGACGTGGCAGGTTTCCGTGATCGTGATGGTGGCGTTCTGTTATCTGTTGCGGAGTTTTTTCCTGCGGTGAAGCGCCTACGGCAAATGCTGTGCGCGCTTTGTGTCGGCTTGGCAGTGACCATCGCAGGGTTGCCGGGCGCATGGGCCGGCGGCGACGGTTTTGATCCCGACGATCATTCCGAGGATGAAGGGCCGGCGCACTTCGGTTTCGTCAAGGATGAGCGCGGCAAGCCCGTACGCGACGCGAAAGTTTCCGCGAGTTTCAAGAATACCTTCACGCTGGTGACGCGCACCAACGCCACGGGCGCGTTTCGCGTGCGCGGCTTCAAAAAAGATATCAACCCCAACGATATCGTGATCACCTGCTCCAAAGAGGGCTATAAGCAGGAACGCACGATCCGGCGCCCGCCGCCCAAGACAGCGAAGAAGCCGCTGCGATCGGTCGAGACTGAATGCCGTCTACGGCGACTTTAGTATCGTTCGTGCTGGCAGGGCTGCTCACCCTGACAGACGCCAAGGCGCAGACACCTGCGCAGCCGATACTGCCGATTTTACGTTATGGCCAAGCCGCGTCAGCCGCGAAAACGATATTTTCCATACCGGTGGTGGTGGCCCAGCGAGAGGGGCTGTTCCTGCGCGAGGGGCTGGATTTTCGCGTGGTGATTCCCATTCCCGGCGGCGCGGATCGCATGATCGACGCGCTGCATGACGACACCGTGGATATTACGCACGTGGCGACGACTTTTCTGGTGCGCGCGGCGCTGGCGGGGTCGGATGTGGTGGCGATTGCCGCGGAATTCAATAACCCGATTTACTCGCTGATCGCAAAGCCCGATATCACGCGCATCGCCGATCTTAAAGGCAAAGTGGTCGGCATGGCCGACCCCGGCACCAGCATCTCGATCTCCATGCGGAAGCTCTTCGCCAAGCATGGTCTGCGCGAGGGGGATGTGCGCTTCAAGCATGTAGAAGGCACCTCCACGCGTTTAAATTGCATGCGCCGCAGCGACTGCATCGCCGCGCCGTTGGGGCAGCCGCATGACTTGCTGGCGTTAAGCGAAGGCTACCGCGTGCTGGCGCTGTCCACCGATGTGACGCCGGAATTCGTTTACACCGTGACGGCGGTGCGGCGCTCGTGGGCGGCGGCCAATCAGGACACGATGGTGCGCTATGTGCGCGCACTGTCCGCCGCGTTCAGCGTGATCCGCGATCCGCGTAAACGTGACGTGGTGATAAAGGCGATCACCGACACCACGGGTGTGTCTGCGGCGATTGCTGAACGCACGCTGGCGCTGTATTTCGAGCCCGAGCGCAAGGTGCTGCCGCAGAGGGGCGAAATCGATCTCAAGGGCTTCGCGCAGGTGATCGCGTTCATGGGCGAGGCAGGGCACCTCAAAGCGCCGTTGCCCGCACCGGAGCGGTTTGTAGATTTGCAGTATCTGCGGCTTGCGGGGGTAATTCGTTAGCGGGTGGGCGTAGCGGTTACACTACCCGCATGTCTACCTCTGAAATCGTCCTGACCACCATCAACGCCCGCTACGTACACGCGGCGCTGGGGTTGCGCTATCTGGCGGCCAATATGGGCCCGCTTCAGTCGCGTACGCGCATTGTCGAATTCGTGCTGGGCCAGCGCGCGTTTGAAATTGTCGAGGATTTGCTGGCGTTGAATCCGCGCATCATCGGCATCGGCGTGTATATCTGGAACGTGGATGAGAGCACGCGGGTGGTGGCGTTGCTCAAAAAGATTGCGCCGCACATCACGGTGGTGCTCGGCGGGCCGGAGGTGAGTTTTGAAACCGGCGAGCAGCGCATCTGCGCACTGGCCGATCATGTGATTACCGGCTGGGGGGACGTGACGTTTCCGAAGCTGGCGGTGGACATCATGAACGGTGAGAAGCCGCCGCTGAAAGTCATCGCCGGCGTGCAGCCGCCGCTGGCGGACATCACTCTGCCGTATGCGCACTACACCGATGTGGATATCGCCAAGCGTTTTATTTATGTCGAGGCGTCGCGCGGCTGCCCGTTCAAGTGCGAATTCTGCCTGTCGGCGCTGGACAAAACCGCGTGGCCGTTCGAGCTCGACAGCTTCATGGGCGAAATTGAAAAACTCTACCAGCGCGGGGCGCGCAACTTCAAGTTCGTCGACCGCACCTTCAACCTGAAGATCGACAACTCGGTG
>VFLF01000888.1 GCA_009885185.1 Nitrosomonadales bacterium
CGCCGGAAGCGCACCAATTCGCGTATGATTCCCAGTCACTGTCAAGCGCACATCCACGCCCGCTAAAACGTGTCCGCCACCGCCACCTATCGCAACGCGCTCGCCGCCGGACAAACTGACTCCGGGTGGTCCCGGGCAAAAAATAGCGCGGGATTTCCGCTACATGGATGCCAACGGCGACGGCTTTCTGACCGCGGACGAAGTGCGCGGTCGCGGGCCGCTGGAACACGAGTTTTCGCGTATTGATGCAAGGGTGACGGACCGGTGTCATTGCAGGAGTTTTTGGGGTTCAGACCTTCGTCCGGCATTATCATCCCGGGTTTTCCATAGGAGCAATACATGGATCGCGTGTTCGCATTATTGTTAGCCGTGTTGGCGGCGCGTGGCCGATCCGCATGGGCATGCGCAGCGCTGGTTTTTGTACCTCCGTGCCTCGCCCAACCCTGGACGCCGCAGCGCCACGTCGAAGTGACCATACCCAATTCGCAGGGTTCCTCGCTCGACACCACAGCGCGAGTGATCCACAAATTGTGGCATGACCTGAAGCTGGTGCCGGTGACCAGCACGCTGGTCAACCGCCCCGGCGGCGAGCAGGCCATCGGCTACACCTATCTGCGCGGCCGCGCGGGTGACGCGCACTATCTGAGCTTCGCCAACCCGGCGTTGTTGAGCAATCACATCACCGGGCGCATGGCGTTTACCTATACCGACTTCACGCCGATTGCCTACCTGATGAGTGATGATTATATTTTCGCGGTGCGCGCCGATCATCCGCTCAAAAGCGGCAAGGAGATGGTGGACGCAGTGAGAGCGCGCCCGGATTCGCTGACGTTTGCGGTGGGCAATGTCACGCATCGCATCGCCGTCGGCATGGTGCTGCAATCGGCCAATGTGGATATCAAGCAGGTAAAAATGGTGGTGCTGAATTCGGGCACGCAAGCCGTATCGGCAATGGGCGGTCACATCGACGTGTCGGTGTCGCCGCTGGCGCAGGTGTTGCCGCATCTGGATAGCGGCAAAATGCGCGTGCTCGGCGTCAGTGCGCCCAAGCGCAAGCCCGGCGTGCTGGCGTCGGTGCCGACATGGCCGGAGCTGGGCTATAAATCCGGCACCTACGAAACCTGGCGAGCAATGATTGCACCCAAGGACATCACGCCGGCACAGGTCGCGTATTGGGAAGACGTGCTGCGCAAAGTCGTCAACAGTGATGATTTCAAAAAAGCCGCCGAGAAAAATCAGTGGGATGTCGATTTCAAAGGCGCGGCCGAAACACGCAAACACTTCGATGAAGAATACGCGGCGACCAAAAAAGTCATGACGTATCTAGGGTTGCTTCAGTGAGAAACATAACTCGTGCGCTAACGTTAGCCGCGGCGCTGGCGTTCACCTCTTTCGCGGCGCCGGGTTACGCCCAAGGTTGGACGCCCCAACGCCATGTCGAACTGATCGCGCCCAACGCACCGGGCGGCGCGATGGATTCCACCGCGCGCATCGTGCAGCGGCAGTGGCAGGAGCGCAAACTCCTGCCGGTATCCAGCGCGGTGGTTAATCGCGCTGGCGCCGAACATGCGCTGGCGTACACGTTTTTGAGTCAGCGCACCGGCGATCCGCATTTTCTGAGCCTCGCGTCGCCGGTGCTGCTGGCCAATCATCTGGCCGGTCGCCTGACGGTGACGTATTCCGATCTGACGCCGATCGCCACCATCATGACCGAGGCGTACATCGTGGTGGTGCGCGCGGATTCGCCGGTGAAAAGCGGTCGCGATCTGATTGACGCGTTAAAGGCCAAGCCCGATTCGCTGACCATCGCGATCAACACTATCCTCACGCGCATTGCCGCCGGGCGTGTACTCCAATCCGCCGGGATCGATATCAAGCCGGTCAAGATGGTGGTGCTCGAAAGCAACAAGCAGTTGTCCGGGCTGCTGGGTAGCCATCTGGATGTGGCGGTGGGCTCCGCGGTCGGGTTTCTGCCGCAGATCGAGAGCGGCAATTTGCGCGTGATCGCGGTGACCAGCGCGAAGCGGCGATCGGGGCTGTTGAGCACCGCACCCACGTGGGCGGAGCTGGGGCATCCCAAGGCGGTCAGCGAAACCTGGCGCGCAATCATCGCGCCCAAGGGCATCACGCCCGCGCAAATCGCGTATTGGGAGCGGGTGATGTACCAGATCGCGGCCAGCGACGAATTCCGCCAAAGCGCGGAACGCGTGCAAGGCGAAGCCGTGTTCAAGAATGCCGCCGAAACGCGCAAGCACATGGCCGCGGAATACGCGCAGGCGAAGAACATCATGACGTATCTCGGCCTTATCAAATAGAATCACAACACAAATCAAGGGAGAAAACCATGGCACTCGGAGGCATGAACCCCGCGTCGCAGGCATCACGCACGCTGGCACTGAACATGAAGCTGCTGGCGCAGCACGAGCTCGATGGCTTTGGCGGCATCGGCGAAGGCTGCAATATGCAGATGACCAAGGATGGGCGGCGTATCCTGTGGCTCGCGCACGAGTCCGCGCCGAAGAATTTTACTGGGGTCGATGTGACTGACCCGCGCAATCTCAAGATGATTGTGCAAACCGAGTTGCCGCACGCGCAAGTGCGCTCGAACTCGCTCGAAGTCGTCGGCGACATGATGGTGGTGTGTTACCAGGTGCGCGGCGGCAAGGGCAATCCGAATGACCCCAACAACCTCAAGCAATCGGCGGGGCTGAAACCCGCGGGCTTTGATTTATTTGATGTCAGCACGCCGGAAAAACCCAAACTGATTTCGCATTTTGATGCCTCCGGCCCGCATTCACTCGGCGCGCACTGCTGCTGGTTTGTCGATGGAGAATACGTGCATATGAGCTGCGGCGCGCCGGATCATCAGCCGCGAAATCCCAAGGATCACCAGATTTACCGCATCATCGATGTGCGTAATCCCTCCAAGCCGGTGGAGGCGGGCCGCTGGTGGTATCCGGGCACCAAGGAGGGCGACGCCGAGCCGCCGGTGCCGCGCCATCCAAAATTCGATGGCGGCTACCGCCCGCACAACATCAGCGTGTATCCCGAACGCCCCGATCGCGCCTACATGGGCTACATCGACGGCGGTGTGGTGATCCTCGACATCAGCGACAAAGCACATCCGAAGGAAATTTCGCGCCTGAAAATTTCACCACCCTACAACGGCATGGCACACACCGCGATGCCGCTCCTGGGCCGCGGGCTGATGGTGCTGGCCGATGAATGCAACAAGGACGACGGCGTGGATTGGCCCAAGCTCAACTGGATCGCCGACATGCGCGACGAAACCAACCTGGTGACGATCTCCACGCTGCCGCTGCCGCCGGTGGAATCGTTCGGCAAGCGCGGCGGACGTTTCGGCGCGCATAATCTTTACGAAAACTATCCGGCCAAACATGCGTTTCGTTCCGAGAACCTTATTTTCGCCTCGTGCTTCAATGCGGGCATCCGCGTGTATGACATCTCCAACCAATATCAGCCGCGCGAGGCAGCGTATTTCGTGCCCGGCGCGCCGTCCATGTCGCCCAAGGGTGCAATCCAGATGAACGACGTGTATGTCGATGACCGCAACATTGTGTATGCGGCGGATCGCTTCAGCGGCGGCTTGTATACGCTGGAAATGAATATTTAAGCCTCCTCGCAAGACGCATCGCTTCACAAGGGGTCAGGGAGCTTCATGGCCAGGAAAGACATCTACAAAATCGATAATTACTTTATCGCCATCGGCTATACGCTGTTCTTTATGGGCGCCTTGATGCTGCTCGACCCCCACATGTGGAACGAAATCGTCATCAAGGAGACGGTGGGCGGCAAGACGCGTCACACCTTCGAGGATAAAAACGGGCGCACGCTGGAGGCCATTCAAAAGGAAAAAGGCGAGCGGTTCGTGGTGGAGGAAATCCAGCGAGAATTTCCCGCGATACGCGCCATCATGACCGTCAATGGGCTGGTGCTGCTGTTGATCGGCTATGGCTACCGCAGTCGCGAAAAGAAAATTATTTCAGTCTGGCACGCGCTGGAACACACTGGAGAGGCCGCCGTGTCTGGCCTTGCCGTGTCGCTGGGTCTTTCGCGGGAATTCATACTCAGGCACCTGAAGGACATCAACGCCCAGCAGCATTCGGCCTACACCTACGACAGCCGCAGCGACAAGATCATCAATAACCGATTGGCCAGCGAGTATCTGGTGTTTGTTGATTGCGTGAACTGCGGGCGAAAAATAAACCAGAAAGTATCCCTTGATTTATCCAGCCCGCCGCAATGCGAGTATTGTGGAACCAGCGTTTCCGCCGACCACCTGAACCAGCTAAAGCAGGACGCGTTGGCCGGCATGCGGCCCGCGGCGGCAGCGGCCCCAGCGCAGGCGCAGGCGGACGGAATCAATATCGTACTGCTCGTGGTGCTGTTGATTTTATTCTGGCCGGCGGCCGTGTTCTATGTGATTAAGAAGAAAGCGTCACTCTAAACTTGTATAGCCGAAGGAAGTCAAAATGTCCTGGAAATTCGAACTACTCATGCGCTCCGAAGGCGAACTCATCACCGAAGGCCCGGTGTGGACGGGCGAAGAAATCCTCTTCACCCACATCCGCAAAAGCTGCATCCTACGCTATGACCTGAAAACCAACGCCATCAGCGTGTGGCGCGACGGCACCAATCGCACCAACGGGCTGTGTTTTGACGCGCACGGCAAGCTGTTCGGCTGCTGCTCCGGCGGGCGCTCCATCGTGCGCTTTGATGCCGACGGCAAAAACACCGTGATCGCCGACAAACTCGACGGCAAAAAATTGAGCACGCCGAACGATCTGGCAGTAGATCGCAAGGGCCGCATCTGGTTCACCAATCCGGTGAACGACGGCAACTGGGACAAAACCGAAAAAGAAGAACTCGATCACCGCTCGGTGCTGCGCGCCGATCCGCAGGCCGATGGCAGCTACAAAGTCGTGCGCGCCACGTTTGACACCACGCAGCCGAACGGCATTCTGGTGTCGCGCGATCAGCGCACGCTGTATGTTGCCGAGAGCAGCTACACGCGCGGCATCCCGCGCGAGCTGCGCGCCTATCCGATCAACGACGACGGCAGCCTCGGCAAGTTTGACGTGCTGTTCACCTGGGGCGAAGACGCGCGCGGCCTGCATCGCGGCATCGACGGCATGTGCCTCGACGCCGAAGGCAACATCATCGCCACCGCCGGCTGGGAAGTGAGCGGCCCCGGTCCGATGCTGTATGTGTTTTCACCGACGGGCCGCGTGCTCGAAACGCATCCAGTCGCCGCCAACCGCCCAACCAACGTATGCTTCGGCGGACCGGACATGACCACCGTGTTCGTCACCAGCACCAACGGGCATTTCTTCAAGGCGCAGACCAATCGCGTGGGTTGGGCGGTGTTTCCGTAGTTATGTAAGTATTTGTTTTTAAAC
>VFLF01000297.1 GCA_009885185.1 Nitrosomonadales bacterium
GCCGAAAGTAAAGTGACTCAACGTTCGACCCAGTGAAGCAAAGCAAGGCAATATAAGCCCCGTCATTCCCGCGAAAGCGGGAATCCATAACGCTGTGCCATTTGAGTCGTCGTATGGATTCCCGCTTTCGCGGGAATGACGGGAATAAATAGCGGCTCTACCCGGTAACAAAAAATCTCTTAAAAACAAATACTTATGAACAACCCCCTAGATATCCTTCGCCAACGGATTTTCTCCCCGCGCTCCGTCGCGCTGATCGGCGCATCCAGCGACGCCACTAAAAACACCTCGCGCCCGCAGCGCTACATGCGCAAGTACGGCTACGCGGGAAAATTATTTCCGATCAATCCGGGGCGCGACGAAGTATTCGGCGAGAAGGCCTATCCCGATGTCACCGCCGTGCCGGAGGACATCGATCACGCTTTCATCATGGTGCCGGCGAAGGCGGTGAAAAAAGCGTTGGAACAATGCGTGGCGAAAAAAATTCCGGTGGCGACGATCTACACCGACGGCTTTGCCGAAATCGGCGCGGAAGGCCGCGCGATGCAGGAGGAGTTGCAGGCCATCGCTAAGGCCGGCGGCGTGCGCCTGATCGGGCCGAACTGCATCGGGCTATTCAGCAGCCAGACGAATCTGGCGTTGTCGGTGAACGCGGTGCTGGAAAACTCCGACATCAAGCCCGGCCCGATCAGCATCGTGTCGCAAAGCGGCAGCATGACCGGCGGGCTGCTGTCGCGCGGGCTGGGGCGCGGCATGGGTTTTGCCAAGCTGGTGTCGGTGGGCAACGAGGCCGATATCGGCGTGGGCGAATTCGCCGACATGCTGGTGGATGATCAGCACACCGGGCAAATACTGCTGTTCATGGAAACCATACGCGACGCCGGTCACCTCGCGCGGGCGGGACGGCGTGCGTATGAGTTAGGCAAGCCGATCATCGTGTTCAAGCTCGGTCGCTCGGAAATTGGCCAGGATTGCGCCGCGTCGCACACCGGCGCCATGGCCGGTTCGGACGAACTGGCGGATACCTTTTTCAAGGCCAACGGCATCCTGCGCGTGGACATGCTCGAAACGTTGTTCGAGTTGGGGCCGATGATTGCCGGCTCCAAGCCGAGCAAACAACATCGAGTGGCAATCATGTCCACCACCGGCGGCGGCGCGGCCACCGTGGCGGATCGCCTCGGCACGCTGGGCGTGGATGTGGTCGGGCCGACGCAAACTGTGATCGACAATCTCAAGAAAAATCACAACATCACCATCAGCAACGCACGTGTCACCGACTTGACGCTCGCGGGCGCGAAAAAAGAAATCTACAGCGCGGTGTTGAATGAATTGCTGGCATCAGACCACTGCGACCTGGTGCTGCCGATCGCGGGCAGCTCCGCGCAGTTTCATCCGCAGATTGCGGTGTCGCCCATGGTGGAGGCCGATAAACGCGGCAAGCGGGTGGCGGCATTCCTGGCGCCGCAGGCGGAGAAATCACTGGCGCTGCTGGCCGAGGCGGGCATCGCCGGATTTCGCACGCCGGAATCGTGCGCCGATGCGATCCGCGCGTGGCGCGACTGGACGCCGCCGCAAACGCAGCCCGCCATCGACAGCGCACGAGTGAATGAGGCGAAAATATTGCTCGCTGCCGCAAATACAAAACAACTCAATGAATTTGATGCGTGCCGCGTGTTCGCGGCGCTTGGCGTTACACAAGCCGCCACGGCAGTCATCACATCACCGGATGACGCTACCAACGTAGCGTTTCCGGTCGTCGCCAAAATTCTCTCCCCCGACATCGCGCACAAAACCGACGCCGGTGGCGTGGTGCTGAATATCGCCGATGCTGCCGCACTCAAAACCGCTGCGCGCGATATCCTTGAAAAAGTCGGCAAAAAACACCCGCAAGCCAAACTCAACGGCATCCTCGTGCAGCGCATGCAGAAGGGCTTGGCCGAAGTGATCCTCGGTTTCAAGCGTGATCCGCAAGTGGGCCCGGTGGTGGTGCTCGGCATCGGCGGCGTGCTGGCAGAAATCTACAAAGACTTCGCCGCACGTCTCGCGCCGGTGAGCGTGGAAGACGCCGCGAAAATGATCGAGCAGGTGAAAGGCTTGGCACCCATACGCGGCTATCGCGGCATGACCCGCGGCGATTGCGCGGCGCTGGCTAAAACCGTCAGTGACTTTTCACAACTGGCGTATCTCGACAACATTGCCGAAGCGGAAATCAACCCGCTGATCGTAAAGAGCAAAGGCGACGGTGTGGTCGCGGTCGATGGATTGATCGTGCAGCTCTAATTACATAAACTTTTGTTGTTAATCATTAAATTCAGGTGCCGCCATGCTGATGCAACAGATCGCTGATTACGCTATCAAAGAACAGACATCAAAGTTGTCCGCCGACGTGATCCACCACGCCAAGCGCGCGGTGATCGACTGGTATGCCGCGTTGCTGCCTGGCAGCCTGTGCCCGCCCGCCACCTTGCTGGAGCAGGCGTTCGCGGAGGACCTCGATCGCGGGCGCGCGCGGCTCGCCACCGGGCGGCGCGCCACCACGCGCACCGCTGCACTGATTAACGGCGCGGCGTCGCACACGGTGGAGTTTGACGACATTTATCGCGACGCGGGGTATCACCCCGGCAGCCCGACGATTTCCGCTGCGTTGGCAGCGGCGCAGGCGAGTGGCGCCACCGGCGAGCGTTTTTTGCGCGCGGTGATTGTCGGCTATGAAACCTCCACCCGCATCGGCGAAGCGGTGATGCCGTCGCATTATCGTTTCTGGCACACCACCGGAACCGTGGGCAGTTTCGGCGCGGCAGCGGCGGCGGCCACCGCGTTGAATCTCAATCACGAACAGTTCATGCATGCAGTGGCGACGGTCGGCACCTTTGCCGCCGGTTTGAAACAAGCGTTCCTGTCGCAGGCGATGAGCAAGCCGCTGCACGGCGGGCACGCGGCGGACGCGGGCGTGCTCGCGGCGCTGGCGGCATCCAAAGGCGTCACTGGCGCGCTGGATATCATCGAAGGCAAAGAGGGATTCGGTGCGGCGATGAGCGTGAATCCCGACTGGTCGAAAGTCACCAAGGGCCTCGGCATCGACTATCACATCAATCACATGACGTTCAAGGCGCACGGCTGCTGCGGTCACACTTTTCCGTCGATCGACGGCGTGCTGCACCTGGTGATGCAGCACAATCTAAAACCGCAAGACATCAAGAAAATCACCCTCGCCACCTACAAGGCCGGCCTCGACATCATCGACAACGCCACGCCCGAAGGCGAGTATCAGGCCAAGTTCAGTCTGCAATACACCGTCGCGCACGCGGCGATTTTTGGCAGCGTGCGGCTGAATGCCTTTACCAGCGAACGCATGAAAGATGCCGCGCTACGCGAGATGATGAAAAAAGTGGCGTGCGTCGCCGATCCGGTGTTTTCCAAGGGCTATCCCGGCCAACGCGCCTCGCAAGTCGATATCGAAACCACCGATGGCCGCAAGCTGTCGCACTTCCAGCCGTACCGCAAGGGTGACCCGGAATTGCCGC
>VFLF01000195.1 GCA_009885185.1 Nitrosomonadales bacterium
CCACCAGCAGCGTGTAACCATCGGCGGGCGCTCTGGCCACGGCCTCGTGCGCGATATTGCCGCCGGCGCCGAGACGCGGTTCAACAATTACCTGCTGGCCGAGCGGCGCCGACAGTTTGTGCGCCAGCCAGCGACCGACGAACTCGTTGCCGCCGAGAAACGGCAGTATGATGCGCGGCGGTTTGACTGGATAGGTTTGCGCGGATGCAGCCAAGGCATGCAGGGCGGCCACGGCGGCGACAATGAAGGAGGGCAGTATCATGGAATTGTGATCCTTGGCATGTGAGATAACCTATCATAGATGCGCTTGCTCAAAAACAACGCAGTGACACCTTCAGGACATGCCGAAATGAAAGACCGATTCATCAACATTCCCACGTCCAAAGGCGCGATGGAAACGTTTATTACGCATCCCGAACGCAGCGGGCCGTTTCCGGCGGTGATCATTTACATGGACATTTGGGGCGTCCGCGAAGAACTCTACGATATTGCGCGCCGCGTCGCCACGGTGGGTTACTACTGCCTGGTGCCAGACCTCTACTACCGCAACGGACGGGTGCGCCACGACTACCGCAACGAAAAAGGCCAGACCCTTTCGACGGCCGTGCTCGATGAAAAACGCCTCGCCGCAGTGCGCGCGTCACGCGACACCCTCGCCGACTCGATGGTGACGGACGACACCGGCGCGATCCTCGACTTCATTGTGCGCGGCGAGCCGGCACACTCCGGCCCGATGGGCTGCATCGGTTATTGCATGGGCGGGCGGCATGTGTTTCGCGTGGCCGCGCGTTATCCTGAACGCTTTCACGCGACCGCCAGTTTGCATGGCACGCATCTGGTCACCAGCCAAAATGACTCGCCGCACCTCTCGATGGCAAAAATGCAGGGCGAGCTTTATTGCGGCTTCGGCGAAACCGACGGCCATGCCACGCCGGCCATACGCCAGGCGCTGGATGACGCCGCGAAGGGCGGCACAGTGGTCTACCGGCCCGAGCTGCACCTTGGTGCGGATCACGGTTACGCGCTGCCGGATCGTGACGTGTACCACAAGCAGGCGGCGAACCGCGATTGGGAGTTGATATTCACAATGTTTCGCGCACGGCTCGCGCCGCCGGCGTAACAGGCCGACCTACATGCATTACAAATCCCGGTGCAACTGTTGCGGCAGCGGCGTTAGCGACAGGCCATCGGGTGTTGCGGTGCGCGCGACGTTCATCACCATCGCCAGCATCGCGTAGTAACCCACCACGCTGATGAGTTCGACCACGCCTTCTTCGCCGTAGTGCCGTAATGCGCTGGCGTAGGTGGCGTCGCTCACGCTCTTGTTGGCGAGCAGTTCCGTTACCAAGTCGTACACGAGTTGCTCGTCTTCCGCCAATGTCCGGGGGCGTCGCCCCTGTTCGATGGCCTCGATGGTTTCTGCGCTTATGCCAGCCTTGACGGCGTGCGGTACGTGCGAGTGCCATTCGTATTGATTGGTCCAGTAACGCGCGGTCATCAGCGCGGCAAGCTCGCGGATGCGCAGCTCGATCACGCTGTCGTAGCGTATGTACGCGCCGAGTTTCTGCACATGATCAAACAGGGCGGGGCTGCGCAGGAATGCGTTAAACGGCCCGCGCACGCTGCCGCGGCGGCCCGCCGCAAGTTCGGCGGCGACCGCCTTTTGCTTGTCGGACATCTCGTTGACGGGAATCGCCGGCATGCGTTCCGGCGCGACGGCGAAGGACGGTATCTTGGACGGGTTGTTCATGGCGTTCTCACTGTGGCTGTACCTCGTTAATCAGGATGTGCATCAGTTTTTCCATGTCGCCGCGATCCAGCGTCTCGAGGTTCGTCAGCGCGTCCGCCACCCACGGCAGGGTTTTTTCCTCTTCCAGCAGGCCCCGGCTGAATTTGACGAACAGCGCCTTGAATTGTTCGAGCGTCAGCGGTTCGGCGGGCGAGCCAATGACGTGATTTTTCTCGCGGAAGAAGCGCCTTCCATCCTTGAGCATCACCTCCAGTTGCGCGGGCGTGCCCATGGCGTAGTCGGACACCCACTCCGGGTGAAACACCACTTCAACCTTGGTGCGCGCCTCGCGGTATTGCGGGTTTTCGCGGGCGGCGTCGGTGATGTGACTGAAATTCACATCGCGGTCGATCATGGCGACGCCGTGTGAATGGTGAAAACTGAATTGCAGATCGTCGAAGGTTCGCGGGTCGGGCCGGTCGCAGCAGCGCTCGACCTGGCTGATGTGCACGCGTACCTTGGCGATGGCGTCGTAGGCCAGATTTTCCACCTTGAGCAGATCAAGAAAGGTGTCGAGATACCGGTGCATGTAAAAACAGCACGGATATTTCTTGATCCAGATACCGTTGAGCAGCCATTCGTCGCCCAGGTTTTCGAGTATCTTTTCCGGTTTGACGCGATCCGCGCCGATCAGGCGGGTCATGAAGGTCACGATGTCCGGGTTGCTGGTCGCCCCTTGTTGCGCCATTTCGGCGGCAATCAGCCCCTGCAGCGATTGCATGGCCGATTCGAAATAATGCGAATCGGTGCCGAAGCTGGTGTAGGCGATCGGCGCCGCGGCCATCGACAGCCCCAGCGCGGAAACGATTTCCGCCACGCCGAGATTCATCGCGCGCGCCGCCGCCGCCGCCGGGCCCATCGCGCCGGGAATCACCGTCATGCCCATGTAGCCTTGCGGATAGAAGAGACACGTGCGCGCATGCACCTCAAGCCCGACGGCGGTCAGCGCCAGCAGTTCCTTGCCAGTGAGTTTGAGTTTGTCGGCGAAGGTGAAGGTGACCGGCAACACGGTAATGTCCCAGCAGGTGCCGAGGCCGCCGAAGCGGTCGTCTTCGAGTTCCGAAGCGTGCGCGAAAAACGCGTTATTCAGCACCGCGTTCCACAGCGAGGTTTTGAAACCCGCGCCCATCACGCCCGCATCGGCCGCGTGCGCCCGCGCACGGGTGGATTGAATGGCTTTCAGCCCGGCGGGCATGGTCGCGCCGCGAATCATGCCGGCGACGGTTTTCAGGCAAAGCCCCTTGGTGAATTCCACCGTGCCCGGCGGAATATCCTCGAAGCGCGTGCGCGCGGTAAATTCGGCCAGCCGTTGTGCGATGTCGGTGCTCATGCGGGATTCCTGTTTCGAACTGCAATCAAAGATTCGGTTTGTTTGTGAGGCCGGCGGCATCCACTACCTTGCGCCAGGTGGCGACTTCGGCGCGTATGAAATCTGCGAACTGTTCCGGCGTCGAGCGCTCCGGCACCAGGGCGTTGTCGTTCATGCGCTGGATGACCTGTGCTTCGGCCAGCACCTGCGCGAGTACGCCATGCAGTCTTGTGATGATCGGACGCGGAATGTTTCGCGGCGCAAGCACGCCATACCAGCCGGAAGCATCCATCGCGTAACCGTTTTCGGTAAGCGTGGGCAGCTCCGGCAGCATCGGCGAGCGCTTCGTGCCGCCCATTGCGAGCGCGCGCAGTTTGCCGGATTTCACATGGGGCAGCGCCTGCGACAGGCCGACAAACATCATTTCCACCTCGCCCGCCATCAGCGCGGTCATTGCGGGCAGCGCGCTTTTGTAAGTCACGTGAACGATTCTAGTTCCCGCCGCGAGATTCAGCAGTTCCGCGGACATGTGGATGCCGGTGCCCACGCCGCCGGAAGCGTAGTTGAGTTTGCCCGGCTGCGCCTTGGCGAGCGCCACCAGCTCCTTGACCGATTTTGCCGCGACGCCCGGATGTACCAGCAACACGTAGGGCGAGGTCGCCACCAGCGATATCGGCGCGAAATC
>VFLF01000102.1 GCA_009885185.1 Nitrosomonadales bacterium
GCTTACGACACCATTATGGTGTTTCACGACCAGTTCAAGAATCATATTCTTCCCGACAAGCTGCATATATTGAACGTGGCGTTTCTGGTGCCGGACATGCGGCGCGAATTCGGCGGCTGCGCCGGCAATATCGCCTACAACCTGAAAATGCTCGGTGGCGAACCGCTGATCATGGCGACGGTGGGTGACGACCATGCGCAGTATGCGGCGAGACTGGACAAACTCGGCATTGCGCGCACGCATGTGCGCGAGGTTGCCGGCACTTACACGGCACAGGCCTTCATCACCACCGATCTCGACGATAACCAGATCACCGCGTTTCATCCTGGCGCGATGAATCATTCGCATCTGAATCACGTGGCCGACGCCAAAAGCGCGAAGCTCGGCATCGTGTCGCCCGATGGCCGCGACGGCATGCTGCAACACGCGCGCGAATTTAGCGAGGCGGGCATCCCGTTCATCTTTGACCCAGGCCAGGGCTTGCCGATGTTCAATGGCGAAGAACTGATGAATTTCGTCAAACTCGCCGACTACGTGACGGTCAACGACTATGAAGCCGAATTGTTACAGGAGCGCACCGGCAAAAATCTGGAAGCGCTGGCAAAACAAGTTAAGGCGCTGATCGTGACGCTGGGGGCCAAAGGCTCGGTCATCCATGCGGGCGGCAAGACGTTTGAGATACCCAGTGTGAAGCCTGCCGCGATACTCGATCCCACCGGCTGCGGCGATGCCTTCCGCGCCGGGTTGTTGTATGGCATCGTGAACGGCATGGATTGGGCGGTAACGGGGCGACTGGCATCGCTGCTGGGGTCGATCAAGATCGCGCAGCGTGGCGGGCAGAATCACACCTTTACGCGGGACGACATTGCGGCGCAGTACCGGGCAAGTTTCGGCGGCGCGCCGTGGTAACCGTTCATAACCGGAGACGACACATGAATAGCATAGGCATGATCGGGCGGGCAGCAGTACTGTTGGCGGCAGCGATGTTAACGGCGGGTTGCGCCACCACGGGCGAGGTCGTTCGTCCGGGCGAGCAGACGCAGCGCGAACAAATCGTGCGTACCGGCGTGGTGGAAAACGTGCGTGAAGTCACTATCGAGAATACCCGCCCCAACACCGGCGCAGGCGGTGCCATCGGCGCAGTGGTGGGCGGTGTGGTGGGCAGCCAGGTTGGGCAAGGCCGCGGTTCCATCGTGAGTTCCATCATCGGCGCGGTGCTCGGCGGACTTGCCGGGCAGGCGGCGGAGCAGCACGGCGGACGTCAGGCCGGGCTCGAAATCGCCATCAAGCTGGACGACGGACGGGCAATTTCCATTGTGCAGACGGCGGATGAGCAGTTTCGGCCGGGCGACCGCGTGCGCATTATTTCCGATGGCATCACGGCGCGCGTGACACGACAATGACTACGCAGTGAGCGTATTGGAATTAACGTAAGTATTTGTTTTTAAACAATATTATATTGAAACTAACGGGCGTAGTCACACCTCGCGCCTGACCCGCGCGTGGCGGCTGGCGCGCATCTCGGCGCACCTTACGCAAGCAGCCAGCGTTGCCGGTCTCGGGTATCCGTTCATGGGGCCAGCGCGGCGCGGGCACTCGCTGCAACGCTGGTCGGCGGGGCTGGTGCGTCATCTGGCCACCAATCTCACCGTACACGGCGCGCCGCCGCGACACGACGCCGGGCCTTTCTTGTTGGTGGCGAATCATGTGTCGTGGCTGGATATCTTCACCATCAATGCCGCAGTGCCCACGCGCTTCGTTGCCAAGTCCGAAGTGCGGGGCTGGCCGCTGGTCGGCTGGTTGTGCGCCAAGGCCGATACCTTGTTTATCGAGCGTGGCCGTCGCCGCGATCTGGCGCGTCTGGATGATGTGATGGGCGAAGCGCTGCGCGCGGGCGCCGGCATGGGCGTATTTCTCGAGGGAGCCACCACTGAGGGCACGCAGGTGCTGCCGTTTCACGGATCGCTGCTGCGTCCGGCGCAGCAGGCGGGCGCACGGGTGATTCCGGTGGCGATCCAGTATCGTCGCAGCGACGGCACGATTTGCACCGAGGCCGCTTACGACGGCGACAAATCGGTTATGTATACGTTACCGTTGATGCTGACGCAGCATGAGATTCATGCGCATGTGCATTTCCTGCCGCAGCTCGCCACCGAGGGCGTTCACCGCAAAACGCTGGCGCACCATGCGCGCGAGGCTATTCTGCGAACGCTGAACTTTTGAGCGCGCCGCAGCCGCACTGAAACGTGCGGCGGTCTTCGAGGCGCAGCGCGCTTAGCTTGCGGCCCCAGACGCAACCGGAATCCAGGCCGATCACGTCAGCGCGCAGCAGCACGCCAAGCGACGCCCAGTGGCCGAAAATCACCGGCGTGTCGGCGCTGGCGCGGCCCGGCACGTCGTACCACGGCATATATCCTTCGGGCATGGCGCCCGACACCGGCGCGAGTTTGTGACGGAATTCCATCTCGCCTTGCGCGGTGCAGAGCCGCATGCGCGTCATGGCGTTGATGATCACGCGCAGCCGGTCTTCGCCCGCGAGGTTGTCGTGCCACGCGCCAGGTGTGTTGCCATAAAGCGGGCGTAGAAAATCGTCATGATTTTCTCCGCGAAGCACGGCCTCTGCTTCTGCGGCGAGCGCCAGCGCCTTGGCGATAGGCCATTGCGGCAGCAAGCCGGCATGCACCATGGCGTAACCGAGATGGTGATCGTAGTGCATCAACTTTTGTTGGCGCAGCCAAAGCAGCAATTCGTCGCGATCCGGCGCGCGGAGTATGTCGTCCAGGGTGTCGCCGGGATACTGTTTGGTATGGCCCGCTGCCGCGACCAGCAGATGCAGATCGTGATTGCCCAGAACCGTGACCGCCGCCACGCCGAGGTCGCGCACATAGCGTAGCGTCTCCCGCGATTGCGGCCCGCGATTGACCAAGTCGCCCACCAGCCACAGCGTGTCACGCGGCGGATCGAACTTCACGATATCGAGCAGGCGGCGCAGTGCGTCGTAACAACCTTGTACGTCGCCGATGGCGTAGGTGGCCATGGGGTCAACCAACAAAAAAGGCGCGGTTGTCCGCGCCTTTTTGTGAACACGGGAACATGGCTACTTGGATTGCGCAACCATGTAATCGGTCGCCGCTTTGACGTCGGCATCGGAAAGGCTCAGGTTGCCGCCTTTGGGCGGCATGGCGTTTTTGCCCTTGATCGCGCTGGCGTGCAGGGCGGCGATGCCCGCGCCGAGGCGTGGCCCCCACGCGGCTTTGTCGCCGAGTTTCGGCGCACCGGCAACCCCGGCGCCATGACAAGCCTGGCAACTGGCGTCGTACACTGCTTTGCCGTTGTTGCCGGCCACGGCGGGCGCGGCGTCTGCCGCGGGCGCTGCCGCCACCGGCGCGGGTGCTGGCACCAGAGGCGACGGGCCTTTTTCGATTTCAGGCGTGCTGCCGACGGACTTGACGCGTTCGGCCACCGCTTTGTCGGTTGCCGCCGATTTCGCGCGCGGCTGATCCGCCA
>VFLF01000577.1 GCA_009885185.1 Nitrosomonadales bacterium
ATATTGCAGCAACGCCGACCAAAATAAATATATTGGTAATTCTCATGATTATTGACTCCCGTTTTGCTTTTGTTTTGACTACTGTGTGTATCAATCGATGTTCGGCAAATCCGATTGTCCTGACATTCAGGACATTCATTGGCTGCCAAGCGCTTCGACAATTGGTGATTAATTGTGGTCAATCGCGCGCGAATGCTCTGTGCGATGTCGTACATATCAGCGATAAACAGAAACAAGAATGCATTGACGGTCGGGTCAGTTTTTCCCTACCGGCCAAGCCGTTGTGTGCGATATCGTACAAAGTGTATATACTGTGTTTGCTACGATTTGCAGGCTTGGTTCCAACTTGGGTTTTCACTGTCATCGTCGAGAATTTGGCTTATGATCACGCCGCCTGCAGCATCCGGAAAACACAGCGCAAAACAAAATCACCTGCTGGCAGCGCTGCCCGCAGACGATTACTCGCGCCTGCTTCCTGGCCTGGAACTCGTCCCAATGCCCCTGGGCTGGGCCGTCTATGAAGCCGGCGGCAAATTGGGCTATTTATATTTCCCCACCACCTGCATCATTTCTCTGCTCTACGTGATGGAGGACGGAGCGTCGGCGGAAATCGCCGTCACCGGTAACGATGGCCTGGTCGGTATTGCGCTGTTCATGGGTGGGGACACCACGCCCAGCCGGGCGGTAGTACAAAGCGCCGGCTACGGCTATAGGCTCAAGGCGTCGGTAATGAAACGGGAATTCGACCACGGCGGCCCACTACAACACCTGGCGCTACGCTACACGCAGGCGTTGATCACGCAAATGGCGCAGACTGCGGTGTGTAATCGTCATCATTCGGTGGAGCAGCAACTGTGCCGCTGGCTTCTGCTCAGCCTGGACCGGCTGCCCACCAATGAATTGACCATGACGCAGGAGTTGATTGCTAATATGCTGGGCGTTCGCCGCGAGGGTGTGACCGAGGCAGCAGGTCATTTGCAACAGGCCGGGTTGATACACTACAGCCGTGGTCACATCACGGTATTGGATCGCCCAAAGCTGGAGCAACGGGTATGCGAGTGCTACGCCGTGGTGAAAAAAGAAATGGACCGCCTGTTACCCGATACAAGGGCCAGTTGATCCCGCCTCAGAGATCACTGATCGCAAGCATGAAAAGGACAGTAACGCAAACGCGCTGCCGGGCTTAACCCCAATGCTTTTCTACAGCCACCGACGTTTGCCACCAACTGAAGACCTGAGCCGCCCGTGACGCTGCCCACCACGGAGCTCTTCCTCATCGCCATGGTGATCATCTTCACCGTGCCTTATCTCATTTGGCGTCTGGGCCGCACCGACTACTGGGCGCCGCTGGTGGTGGTGCAGATACTCACCGGCATCATGCTCGGCCCGGGGGTAATGGGCGCGGCCTTCCCCGACTACTACCACTTTGTCTTCACGCCGGCGGTGGTGCAGTCTCTCAATGGCGTGGCCTGGTGGGCGGTGATGCTCTTTGTTTTCATCGCCGGCACCGAGCTTGACTTGAAGCAAGCCTGGGCGCATCGCGTCGAAACCTCGATCACCGCCTTTGCGGCGTTAGCGTTTCCGCTGCTGCTGGGCAGCGGCGTGGCGCTGGTGCTACTTTCCGGTGGCGAAGGCTGGATGGGCGCGCAAGCCCGGCCCTGGCAGTTTGTTGCCGGCATCGGCATGGCCTGCGCGGTGACGGCGCTACCCATCCTCATCCTATTAATGGAAAAGCTCGCCATCCTGCGCACGCCGCTGGGCCAGCGCATCCTGCGTTACGCCAGCCTGGACGACATCGCCATCTGGGGTGTGTTGGCCTTGATCCTGATGGACTGGGAGCGTGTCGGCCGCCAAGCCGCCTTCCTGCTCACGTTTGCCCTGCTCGCCGTGGCGTTGCGCCGCTTGATGCGTGCCTTGCCCGCGCGCGACCGCTGGCACGTGGCGCTGATCTGGCTGGCCCTGTGCGCCTTTGGGGCCGACTGGGCCGGGCTGCACTACATGGTCGGCGCCTTTCTCGCCGGCGTGGTGATCGACACCGAGTGGTTCGGCCAAGAGCAGCTCGACCAGCTGCGCCACCATGTGCTTCTGGTCGTGATGCCCGTGTTCTTCCTCTCGACCGGCCTGCGCACCAGCTGGGCCATGGGCGGCGCGGCAGTACTGGCGGTGGCCGCCGCGCTCTTGGCCGCAGCGGTACTGGGCAAGCTGCTCGGGGTGATGCTGGCCGGGCGCTGGCTGGGCTGGCCGCGCGGCGAGAGCTGGACCATCGGCTGGCTCTTGCAGACCAAGGCGCTGATCATGATCATCTTTGTCAACATCCTGCTCGACAAGGCCATCATCACCAGCGCCCTCTTCACCGCGCTCTTGCTGATGGCTGTGGCCAGCACCATGCTCACGGTGCCGGTGGTGGCGCCGCGACTGTTGAAGCATCAGGGTTTGATCGGCCGCGCGCGCTGAGCACCTTTTCGGAGCCAAGGCCATCAAGCCCGTGCCCTACCTGGTGCGCGCGGCGTACATCCACATCAAGCATACGCAATGGACGTTCGGCGAGGTGAGCTCGCAGCTGCTCGTCGCCGGTGACGCTCTGGCAATGCGGGATGCTCGGCAACAGGCCGCGCAATGGAGGTTAGTTAAGATGTTTTTTCCGTATGTACGACAGCGTACGGATGCGCCTTGTCCCACGAGCAACACTGACGGTCGGATTTCGCTCAACGCGCGTTCCGCGGCGCTTCGGCTTTCTGGGGTGATTCATCAGCAACTAATTTTTTAAAAGTTTTGTTCAATAAACTATTTGCAAATCCCACTTGCAACTAAGCACCCTGATGCCATTTCAATCGGCGAACGGGACGATAATCGATCAGCCCATGTTTAATGGAATTCCACAATGACCACTATCGGGCGAGCTAAAAAGTCCAACCGATCGATTCGAACTGAAGTTCCGGACACAAAAGCGCTGACGCACCATGCGCCATACGGATTTTCGGA
>VFLF01000847.1 GCA_009885185.1 Nitrosomonadales bacterium
GGGCGGGCATTGAGCCGACGCCTTCCACGCCGGAGGAGCTTTTGGAGATCATCAACGGCGAGATCGCGCGGCTCTCAAAGGTGTTGAAGCCGGCGGGAAAATAGTTTTCGTCACAGATAGCGTTTGACCCAGCCGAGCCCTGCATCGGTGGTGGTCAACGGTTTGTACTCACACCCGATCCACCCGTTGTAGCCGATCTTGTCGATGAACCCGAACAGAAATTCGTAGTTGATTTCGCCGGTGCCGGGTTCGTGCCGGCCGGGGTTATCGGCCAACTGCATATGCGGAATCATCGCGAGGTTTTTGACGATGGTGCTGGCGAGGTCACCTTCCATGATCTGCATGTGGTAGATGTCGTACTGCACGAACAGGTTGTCGCAACCCCGGTCGTTGCCAACATCGCGAATGATGTCGAGCGCCTGCTGGGTGTGATTCAAAAAAAAGCCTGGCATGTCGCGTACGCTATTGATCGGCTCGATCAACAGCTTGATGCCCGCAGCCTTGAATTTCGGCGCGGCGAATTTGAGATTATCGATGAAGGTGTCGCGCAGCGTATCGTGCGCGACGTTCGCGGGCGCGAGGCCGGCGAGGCAGTTCACCTGCTTGCATTCGAGCGCGGTGGCGTAGTCGATAGCTGTTTCGACGCTGGCCTGAAACTCGTTCACTCGATCCGGGTGGCAGGCGATGCCGCGTTCGCCCTTGGCCCAATCACCGGCAGGCAGGTTGTGCAGCACCTGTTCAAGCTCGTGGCGGTTCAGCAATTCGGCGAGCAGGTGCTTGTCGTAATCGTACGGGAACAGATATTCGACGCCCTTGAATCCGGCGCGCGCGGCGGCGCCGAAACGTTCCAGAAAATCATGTTCGTTGTACAGCAGCGTGAGGTTGGCGCAGAATTGGGGCATAGTGGTTAAGTATTTATTTTTAAACGATTATTTAGTTCGTGTAGGAAAGCGCGAATACGTTTGGCGTTGGCGCCGAAATCGCTGCTGCCGACGCGCGAAGCGGAGCGAATGTCCAGACGCGTGCCGCCGTCGGTCGTGCGTACGCGGATCACTACGTCGTCCTTGAAGCGCAGGAAGCGCGTGGTGGCGGTGGCCTCGATGCGGCCTTCGTTTTCTATCGCTGCGACGATGTGCCATTGCATCGCTTGCGCGGCGGCGAGGGCGGCTGGAAATACTTTGTCGCGCGGCTGCGTGTAGATTTGCGGCTCGATGCCAGAGTGGCGCTGCTGGCCGCCGCTGTAATCCACGCCGTTGCGGCATTGCAGGCGTACTTCGCGCAGTGCCACGAACTGCGGCGGGTCATCGGTGTCGGTGGAGACGTCGTGAATCATGTTGTGACATGCTCACATGGAACGTCGCAAAAGCACACAACCGTTCCCCTGTCATTCCCGCGCAGGCGGGAATCCATAAGCCGTCTCGAGTGGCACTGTGTTATGGGTTCCCGCCTGCGCGGGAACGACAGGAGTGGTGTGTTACGCATGTGAATCTTCGATAGGTACTTGCGCCCTCATTCCGGCTGTATCTTCGCCGCCTTGACCACGCGCGCCCACTTCACGATATCGCTCTTGATGTCGGCGGCGAACGCTTCCGGGCCGAGCAGGCTCAGTTCAGCGCCTTGTCCCTGCACGAAGTTTTTCATGTCGTCGGTTTGCGCGATTTTGGCAAGCGCATCGTAGAGCTTTTGCACCACGGCGCGTGGCGTTTTGGCGGGCGCCACGATACCGGTCCACGAGGTCACTTCAAAATCCTTCAGCCCCTGCTCGCTGATGGTGGGGATCTCCGGCATCAGCGCCGAGCGTTTGAGTGTCGCCATGCCGATGGGACGCAGGCGGCCGGCTTTCACCAGCGCGTTTAGCGCGGTCACGCCGGTGCAGAACATCTGTATCTGGCCCGACAGCACGTCGGTGGTGGCCACACCCGCGCCCTTGTACGGCACGTGAACCATGTCGAGACCGGCCATGGTGTTGAACAATTCGCCGCACAAATGCGGCGAACCGCCCACGCCGGACGAGGCGAAGTTGATGCCGCCGGGTTTGGATTTGGCCAGCGCGATCAGTTCCTTGACGTTGGCGGCGGGCACGCTGTTGCTGACCACCATCAAATACGGAATCACGGCGATGCGTGCCACCGGCGCGA
>VFLF01000172.1 GCA_009885185.1 Nitrosomonadales bacterium
GTGGCAGTTGCAGCCATGCCGCCACCGATTTCGCCAGCTCGGTCTTGCCCACGCCCGCAGGGCCTTCCACCAAAATCGGCTTTTGCAGATGATGGGCGAGGTAGATCGCCGTCGATATCGGGCGGCTGGCGATGTAGCCGGCGGCGCTCAGGCCTGCGTCAACTTCCGCGATGGATTGTAGCGGCTGGGCGGGGAGACTTTTGCCTTGGTTTTGTGCGTGATCCATGTTTCAACTTTGCTGTTCTGGCCCTGTAGCTGGAATAGTTGGAAAGTTATCATGTCTTCCTGATGCATAGGCGTCTCGCACTGCAAATTTCCACTTTATTGAAAGTCATCATCGTGGAATGCGAATGACTTAGCTCGGCAGTGGGTAATCTGTTGCAAAATTCCGCAATGCTGTCCCCCCGATTGACTGCGACCCGATGATTCGGGACACTCGCGCATATCACTGACCACCAACAATCGGCCACCGAGTATCTCACCCATGAACGCCCCAACCGCCCCCGCACAAACCGCCTGCCCCCTCGAAGCCGCGCGCAAGCTCGCCCCGCTGATACGCGAAGCCGCCGACGATATTGAAAAAAACCGCGAACTGCCGCGTCCGCTGTTTGAAGCCATCGCCGATGCCGGGCTGTTTCTGATGGGCGTGCCGCGCGAAGTCGGCGGCAACGAAATCGATCTGCCGCTGCATGTGCTGGCGGTCGAGGAAATCGGCAAGGCCGACGCCAGCACCGCGTGGGCGGTCAATCAGGGTTCGACCTTTGGCTCGTTCGCGGCTTATATGGATAGAGACGCGGCACGCGCGATCTGGATCGACACGCCGCGCAGTGTGGTGTCGAACAGTCCCGCGCCGACTGCGCACGCCGTCGTGGCGCCGGGCGGATTTCGCGTCACGGGCCGTCAGGGTTTCAGCACCGGTTGCAGGCACGCCTCATGGATCGCTGTGCATTCGCAAATCATGGACAACGGCGCGGCACGTCTGCGCAACGGCAAACCGGAAATTCGTTATTGTTTCGTGCCCAAAGCCGAGGTGCAGTTGCATGACACCTGGCACACGCGCGGTATGCGCGGCACCGGCACGCATCACTTCGAAGTGAAGGACGTGTTCGTGCCGGAAGCGCGCACTGTGATCACCGGAAATGAGCCGCGCGTCAGCGGCGGCACGCGCTACTGCATCCGGCAAACACTCGCCTTCGCCGCCGGCGACGGCGCTATCGCGCTGGGCCTGGCGCGTAGTTGCCTCGACGCGTTCTATGAACTTGCCGGCGCCAAAGCGCCGCGTCACCTGACCGGCCTGCTGCGCGATCAGGCGATCAGCCAGTTTGCCGCAGGCCAGGCCGAGGCCTCACTGCGCTCCGGGCGCGCGTTTCTGATGGAAGCGGTTGCGGAACTTTGGGACGAAGCCAAACGCACGGGCGCGGTCAGCATGGACAACCGCGTCAACCTGCGTCTGGCGGGCACGCACGCCATCCGGCTGGCCGCGCAGATTATCGAGAGCATTTATCCGCTGTGCGGCGCGAGCGCGATTAACGAGGGCAACCTGATCCAGCGCCACTTTCAGGACATCCACGTGATTACCCAGCACATGCAGGGGCGCACCGCGTATTACGAACTGGTCGGCAAACACCACATGGGCCTGCCGTTCGATGAAGGCCGCCTGTAGTCGTCAGCCAGCCGCGCTGTCCGCGGCATAACCGCCGCGCCCGCCAAACTCCGCCTGCGCAATGGTGCTCTGCAGTGCGGCGGCAAGATCCTTCGCCGCTTCGAGCGAAATCTCCAGCGCGATGCGCGAACCCGGCCCGAGGGCCTGGTTCACGAAATCCAGCGTGATGGCGTCTTCAAACATGGCGTGGTGCGGGTGGTCATAGGTCACCACGACATGCGTGAGGTCTATCCACCCTTCACCACCCTTGCCCATGCCATCGGTCTTGACGATCTCAAGGACGGAGGAACACATCGTTATTTCGAGAGATGTTTCTCGAGGAACGCGTAGACCTTTTTCCAGCCGTCCAGCGCCTGCTCCACACGATACATCGGCCGGTCGTAATAGAAAAAGCCGTGGCCCGCGCCGTCGTAACGATGAAAGTCGTAGTTCTTGCCGTGTTTCTTGAGTTCGGCTTCGTGCTGGTTGACTTGCTCCGGCGTGGGATTCTTGTCTTCGTTGCCGAACAGACCCAGCAGCGGGCACGAGAGGCCACTGGTCATGTCGATCGGGGCCACCGGCATCTTCGGATTCAGGTCTTCCTTGGGCATTACCACGCGCCCACCCCACAGCTCGACCGCGCAATCGATATCCTTATTCTGGCAGGCGTACATGAACGTTTGACGGCCGGCCGAGCACGAACCGAACATGCCGACCTTGCCGTTCACATGCGATTGTGAACGCAGCCACTTCACCGCACCCTGCGCGTCACCCATCGCCTGCGCGTCGGCTATGCCGCCCTCGGCACGCACTTTGGCCGCGATGTCGTCCGAGCGTCCCTCGCCCGCGCGATGAAACAGATTGGGACAAATGGCCGCATAGCCATGGTGTGCGAAACGGCGCGTGGTTTCAAAATACCACTCGTCCCAACCCGGAATGTGATGCACAAGCACCACGCCCGGAAACGGCCCCGCGCCCAGCGGACGCGCGACATAGGCGGAAATCTGCTCCCCGTTGTGGCCGGGAATCATGATGGTATCGGTGGTCATGCCTTTGTGTGCCATGGTGTTTCCTTTCTGTCGGATAAAAAATGAAGGTTAAGAACACATTCCGGGGATGGATGCCACCCGATGCAGGGCGGCAAATGAAGTCGTGCGATGAACTACCAGTGGAATTGTAGCCGAAAACGCAGCGCGCGCAGTCCGGATTCAGGGGGCGAGCAACCGAAATGCAAGTCCTTGGTATTGTTGCGACAGCCATCCTACAATCGGGCTTCTTGGCGCACTGGCATTGGTGATCCGGTATACACATGACGACTACCTGCTCCTGGTGTTCCGCCCCGCGCGATACGGGGCCCATCTGCCCGCGTTGCGGCGCCGACTACGCCAAGGCCGAGGCGATCAAAACCCACGGACGAGCGGCCTCCGCCGCCGCGCAGACGCGTGCTGACGTTGAAGCAGGCGATACCACTAATCTGGTTTACGAAGAAGCATCGCCGGACGAATGGAAACAAGTCCACGACGCCGAATTGGAATACCA
>VFLF01000915.1 GCA_009885185.1 Nitrosomonadales bacterium
CAAAGTGCCGGTGCTGATTATCGACGGCGCAGCGCTGACTGAAAACCTCGCGATACAAGTGTGGATTGCGCGCCATTTTCCGGCGGCGAAACTCTTGCCGCAAGACCCCATGACGGAAATCAAAGCCATCTCGCTGATGTCGTTTTTCGGTTCCGGCATCCACCCGCACTTGACGCCCAACGCACGTCCTGAAAACTATTGCGACCTGCCCGGCTCGGCGGACAACGTTAAAAAGGTCGGCAACAAATTGTTGTTCGAGGATTTTGCGGTGGTCGATAAAATGCTCGCCGGGCGCGAATGGTTTTTCGACCACTTCACCGCCTGCGATGCGTATTTTTTCTGGTGCTTCCGGCGCGGGGTTTCATTCAAGCTGGATTTGTCGCAGTTCAAGAATTGCATGGCGCACTTGGAACGTATGCAGCAGCGCGCCAGCGTGCAGAAGCTGGTGGCGCATGAGAAGCAGGTGATGGAGTTGTTTGCGAAGGCAGCGTAACGCCAAACTGAAACCGCCGGATTACAACAAGACTATCGACGACTTGATTTCCCTGGGCGCGGCTTTTTTCAGTTTCACATCGAAGGTCGCGAATTTTTCGCTCGCGTGACTGGATGCCACATGCAGCGCATCGGCGAAATCCATACCGCCTTCACACCATTGCAGGGCCTGCGTTACCGCCAAGGGGTGCTCGATCTCAACATTGGCCAGCCCCGACACCTTGCGAAACGCACTCACCACCGCCTTGCACTCAAGACGATATAGTCGGCGCAACACCCATTCCGTTTCCAGCAGCACGGTTTTGGGGATGTAGACGGCCTCTTTTTTAAACAGCGCGGCCGCGCGTCTGGTCTGCTCAACGTCATCACCCGTCAGCAGCCGCACCAACACATTGGTATCAACCGCGTGCATGGCGCGACTTTATTTCCTTGGTAATGGCCGCATCCATTTCCTCGACACTATGCGCCTTGCCGGTGTAGCGCGCACACCCGACGACCTCATCCAGCGTGGTGGTTGCCACCTGCTTGAGCGGTCGCAGCAGCACCCCGTCTGCGGTGTTCTCAACCGCGAATTCAACACCTGCCCGCCAATGCTTCGCCATGCGGATCGACACCGGCAAAATGACCTGGCCTTTACTGGATAATTTGGTGGTTTTCATGCGCACTCCTTAATGTCAGCGGTAGGTAAGATCTAAGTAAGACATGTTACGCCACCCAAGGCGCCACGGCAAGCAGCCAGCGCGCGCCGACTCCAGCTACTGCGCCTTAATTCCCGCATGACGTATCACCTTGCCCCACTTCTCGCGTTCTTCGGCGATGTGCACACTGAACTGTGCGGGCGTGCTGGTGGCCGCGTCCGAGCCGTCAGCTTGCAGGCGCTTGATAACATCGGGGTGATGCATGCCGGCGGCAACGCCTTGCGCAAGCCGGTCGATGATGGCGGGCGGCGTCTTCAGCGGCGCGAGCAGACCATACCAGTTGACCACCACCACGCCGCGTACGCCGGCCTCCTCGATCGTGGGCAGTTCCGGCACCACCGGCGAGCGTTTGGGCAATGTCACCGCCAGCGCGCGCAGCTTACCCGCGCGAAAGTGCGGCTGCGCCGATACGATGGCGGGAAACGACACTTCGATATTGCCCGCGATGAGGTCGGAGTACGCGGGGCCGAGACCCTTGTACGGTACATGCGTCATGCGCGTGCCGGTCACCGCGGTAAACAGTTCGCCGGTGAGATGAATCGGGCTGCCGATGCCGGAGGACGCGTAGTTCAATTTGCCGGGATGCGCTTTCAGGTGCTGCACCAATTCGAGAATATTGCGCGCCGGCACCGACGGATGCACCACGGCCACATAGCCCTGTGCGCTGATTTGCGACACGGGCGCAAAATCGCGCAGCACGTCAAAGCGCGCCTTGTAAAGTATCGGGAAGATCACCGCGGTGGCGCTGATTATGAGCAGGTTGTGGCCGTCGGGCGCGGAAGTCGCGGCAATCTCCATCGCGATGTTGCCGCCGGCGCCAGGGCGGTTATCCACCACCACCGTCTGCCCGAGGTTTTCACCGAGCTTTTGTGCCATCGCGCGTGAAATCGTATCCATGCCGCCGCCCGGCGCGATGCTGACCACGGCGCGCAGCGGGCGGTTGGGGAAATTCAGTGTTTGTGCTTGCGTGGGTAACCAGTGCAACGTGGCGACGCACATCAACAGACATGCAAGCGCATGAGATTTATGCATCGAGTGCTCCTGATTGGCCAGAGTGCCGATAAACCCCTACTCCGTCGTTCCCGCGCAGGCGGGAACCCATAACACCGTGCCACTTGAGAGGGCTTATGGTGTCCCGCCTGCGCGGGAACGACGGTATGTGGTTTTCGTTTCTTGTAAACATCGACGATGATCGACCTTGGGTTAGATCGTGCGCAACACCCGTGGAAAAAACACATGCAGCAACACCCCGCGTCCGGCCAGAAACCCCGCCACGGCGATCCACAGCCCGGCGTTGCCATAAAGCGGCATCAGCGTATACAGCAACGTCAAAAATATCACGAACGATGCCATCACGCTGTTGCGCATGATGCGCGTGCGCGTGGCAGCGAGGTACACGCCGTCGTAGGTGTACGCCCACACCGACACCAGCGGCATCAGCATGGGCCACCAGAGGTAACCGGCTGCCGTCGCGCGCACCTCCGGGATGCTGGTCATGAGCGCAATGATGGCGTGTCCCGCCACCGCATAGATCAGTATGTTGACCAGGCCGACCACGCCCGACCACAGGAACACCACGCGCATATCGTGCAGGAACGCCGCGCGGTCGCGGCGCCCGACGGATTCGCCGAGGATGGTTTCGGCGGCATGCGCCACGCCGTCGAGCGCGAACGAGGTAAGCACCAGAAAGTGATGCAGCACCTGGTTGGCCGCCAGTTGCACGTCGCCCAGCTCGGCGCTTTTGGCCATGAAAAACCCCAGCACCGACACCACGCACACGGTGCGCAGCACGATGTCGCCATTGATTGTCACCATGCGCTTTAACTGCGCGGGGTCGAGCAAGCGCGTTTGCCGGCCGCTTTGGTTCTCATGCGGCAACTCGCGCAGCGTGCGCCGCACGCTGTACAGCCCGAGCAGCAGGCCCGCGTATTCGGCGATCAGCGAGGCCGCCGCCACACCGGGCACATCCCAGTGAAACACGAACACAAACACCAGCGCCAGCACGATGTTCAGCAAATTAACGAACACCTGGATCACCAGCGGCGTGCGCACATTGCGCAGCCCGTAAAACCAGCCGATGATGGCGTACGACCCCAGCACTGCCGGCATCGACCACACGCGAATCAAAAAGTATTCGCGCGCGTAGTGCTCCACCTGCGCGCTGGCGTTGATGAGCCAGAACGCGAATCGGATAATCGGCAGTTGCAGGATGACAATGACGCCGCCGATCACGCCCGCCAGCAGCAGTGCCCGCACGATCATCGCGCGCACTTCGGCGTGCTCGCCCGCGCCGCGCGCCTGCGCCGTGGGGCCGGTGGTGCCCATGCGCAAGCAGTTGAACAGATGGTAGATGTAGTTGAACAGCATCGCGCCGATGGCCACGGCGCCGATGTAATAAGGCTCCGGCAGGTGGCCG
>VFLF01000336.1 GCA_009885185.1 Nitrosomonadales bacterium
GCCTCCATCAGCGCGCGCATCTTCTGCGCCTGCAAGGCCTTGCGCGCCTCGGTGTTGAGCCGCCGTACAATGTCCATCGGTGTTTTCGCCGGGGCAAACCAGCCGTGCCAGGTGAAGTCCACCACCATGTCGGCGATGCCCGACTCGGTGAAGGTGGGCACGTCGGACGCCGCCGCAAGCCGTGTTTGCCCGGTGAAACCGATGGCGCGCAGACGGCCCGATTTGACATAGGGCATCGCCGACGGCGGCGGAACCAGCAGCATCTGCACCTCGCCGGTGATCAGTCCGGTATAGGTTTCGTTGCCGCCTTTGTACGGTATGTGCTGTAGCGCGATGCCGGTACGCTGCCTGAACATTTCGGAGGCGAGATGCAGGGTGTTGCCGGCGGGCGGCGAGCCATACGACAGCGGCTTTGATTTTGCCAGCGCAATAAATTCCTTGATGCTGGCAACGCCCAGCGTGGGCGACACCAGCAGCAGGTAGCCGCCCGAATTGCCGATCTGTATCACCGGAATAAAATCGCGCAGCACATCGTAGGGAAGATTTCTGTACACCAGCGTGTTGATCACAAAGGCCGGGGGCGTGTGCAGCAGCGTATGTCCGTCGGGCGATGCCTTGGCGACGATCTCCGCGCCGATGATGCCGTTGGCGCCGGCGCGGTTATCGATGATGACGTTCTTGCCGAGTTGTCCGTCAAGCTGCGCGGCGATGCCGCGCGCGATGACATCCGGGCTGCCACCGACGGCAAAGGGTATGACGACGCGCAGGGGGCGGTTGGGGAAACCCTGCCCCGGGCTTGTCGGATATTGTGCGGCGGATTGCGCTTGCGCCGCGGTTGCCGCGGCGAGTAACCCTGGAAACAGCAGGTTCGTGATCCGCATCGGCGTCTTTCCGGGCGGTGTGTTTACTCCAGCGCCTCGAACTTGCTCGGCCCCATGCCGTAAAAATACAGCACCGTGCCTTCTTCCTTGGTCAGGCCGAAGTGGCCTTGATTCGCCGGCTCGGTGAACCAGGTGCCCGCGGTGTGGCGATGCAGTTTGGTTTCGTCGTATTTTTCGCCGTAGCCGATGTAATGCACGCCTTCGATCACCATGGCGTAACGCGCATCGGGATGCTTGTGCGCGAGCGCCTTGCTGTGCGGCGGCCATTTGGTGGCGTAGATGTACGGCCCCGGCTTGCTGGGGTGCCCCAGCAGATAGGCGTTCTGGCGGCCGGAATTATTGGTCTCCCATTTCATTTCCGACAGCGGTGTTAACTCGACGCCGGGCGGCAGTGCGGCGGGCTTGGTGTTTTGATCCACGATGGCTCCTTGTTGTTAGTTGCGTCGCGGCGCGAAATAAACTTCGATTACTGCGGCTCGATGCCGGCGGCCTTGGCCACCTTGCGATAGCGCTCGATCTCCCTCGGCAGCAGGTCGGCGAGTTGCTGCGGCGTGGCGATCCATGCTTCCGCGCTTTCCTGTTCGAGAAATTTTTTCATTTCCGGTCCCGCCAGCACTTTGTTGATGGCGGCATTAAGCAAATTCAGACGGTCGGCGGGAATGCCCGCCGGCGCGAAGATCGCCCACCACAATTCATATTCATAACTGGGCAGGCCCGATTGCGCGATGGCCGGCATGCCCGGCAGCAGCGGCGACGGCTTGGGGCCGCTCATGCCCAGTGCGCGCACGCGTCCGGCGCGCAACTGCGGATTGACCGCAGCGGGACTGGCGATCACCACTTCGACCTCACCCGATGCCACCGCCGTCATCGCCAGCGAGATGCCTTTGTACGGCACGTGGATCATTTTGGTGCCAGCGGCGAGATCGAACAGCGCGCCGGAAAAATGATTGTTGCCGCCGATGCCCGACGAGCCGTAATTCAAC
>VFLF01000521.1 GCA_009885185.1 Nitrosomonadales bacterium
GCGCAGAATAAACGGCAGCACATTGGTTTTAAGTTCAATGCCGCCGGCGTTGCCAAAGCTCGCAATCAAGCCGTTCTGGTTCATGCTGCGCGTCAGCCACGATAATTGATCGCCGCCTACGGAATCGAACGCCGCTGACCACAATGATTTCTCCAGGGGCCGCGTACCCATGTCGATAGCGCGGCGCGCGAGCACCTCGACCGCACCGAGTTTTTTCAGAAAATCATGCTCGTGGTCTTTGCCCGTGACTGCGGTGACCGAGTAACCCTTGCCCGCCAGCATGTCGATGGCAAGACTCGCCACGCCGCCGGTGGCGCCGTTGACCAGCACCTTGCCGTTGCCGGGGCCGAGGCCGTTCAACTCGAGCAATTCGATTGCCAGCCCCGCCGTGTAACCCGCAGTGCCCAGTGTCATCGCTTCCTGCAATGACAATCCTTTGGGCAGCGGCACCACCCAATCCGCCGGCACGCGGCACATTTGTGAAAAACCGCCGTCGTGCGCAACGCCGAAATCGTAGCTGGTGCAGATCACTTCGTCGCCCGGCTTGAAGCGCGCGTCGGCGGATGACACCACGACACCCGCCGCGTCGATGCCGCCCACCAGCGGGTATTTGCGGATGACCTTGCCGCCCACGCCGGTGGCGGCCAACGCATCTTTGTAATTGACGCTCGACCAGGCGTTCTTGAATACGACTTCGCCGGGCATCAGATCGCTTAACGAGATATCAGCGACGCGGCCATCTATCTTATTGTTTTCATTGAATATTCTGTATACCCTAAAGGTGTTCATGCCCACTCCTACGGTAGATGCGGTTGAGCAAGATAGTCATGCGTCTGCATTTCAGTCAAGCGGCTGACTAGCCGGTCTTTCAGCGAAGCATTGAGATTCGCCTGAAACGCGTCGCCTTCGTCGGCCTCCGCGATCAACTGATCCGCAGGCACGCCGGCGGACAGTATGAGCTTCACGCGGCGGTCGTAAAACTCATCGATCATCCACACAAAGCGGCGCAGTTTGTCCCCCGTGCCCGCGCCAAAACACGGTACGTTGGACACCATCACCGTGTGATAACGTTTGGACAGTTCGATGTAATCCGGCTTGCCGCGCGGGCCATCGCATAACGCGTCAAAATCAAACCACGCGATATCACGGACGTGCCGTCGCACGGGAATGGCGCGTCCCTCGATGTCCAGCGCGGCCTCGTCGGACGATTCATGCCGCGCAATGGCGATGAACTCCCGCGCCATGCGTTCATCGGCATCCGCGCCGATGTGATAAACACCGGCTTTTTCCAGTTCACGCAAACGGTAATCGGTGCCGTCATCGACATTCACAATGTCGAAATTCTGCTTGATGAGGTCTATCGCAGGCAAAAACTGCTGGCGCTGCAAGCCGTGCAGATACAGCGAATCCGGCTCGAAATTCGAAGTGGTCAGCACCACCACGCCCTGTTCCATCAAGCCTTCAAGCAGCTTGCGCATCAGCATGGCATCAGTGATGTCGGTGATGTGAAACTCATCCAGGCACAGTAAGCGCGCGTCCTTCGCCACGTCGCGCGCCACGCCGGCCAGCGGCTCGGCCTGCCCGGTGAGCGCGTTCATGCGTTGGTGCACTTCCTGCATAAATCGATGGAAATGGATACGGCGTTTCTTTTCCACCGGAGCGCAATTGAAAAAACTATCCATCAGAAAACTTTTGCCGCGCCCGACGCCGCCCCATAGATACAAGCCCTTCACCACGCGTTTGCGCGCCAGCAGGCGGACAAACAAAGATTCCATTTTTTCCAGACCGATCAGGTCTTCATACAGGCGCTGCAGATGCTCCACCGCGTTAAGCTGCGAGGCATCCAGCGCGAAGCCGTGCTCGGCGGCATGCTGAATGATCCACTGTGCCGCGTCGGCGCTGTCGCGTGGGAGTATGGTGTGAGGCTGTTGGGAGGAATCGTTCACTGGACTGAGCGAACCAGTGAACGGGTGAACGAATGATCCGGTAACCCTTCGGCTGGGGTGTTACCCGTTCACTCGTTCACCCGTTCACCCGTTCACGCCCTTAAAAAATTCAAAGATTCAACGTCCGCCCATCCACCGCCAGCGCGGCTTCCTTCATCGCCTCGGACAACGACGGATGCGCGTGGCAGATCATCGCGATATCTTCCGACGATGCGCCGAACTCCATCGCCACCACGGCCTCGGCGATCAGCTCGGAGGCCATCGGCCCGATGATATGCACACCCAGAATGCGATCCGTCTTTTTATCGGCAATAATTTTGACAAAGCCGGTGGTGTCGCCGAGCGCGCGCGCGCGGCCATTGGCCATGAACGGAAATGAACCCGTGCGATATTCAATGCCTGCGGCTTTGACCTGCTGCTCGGTTTGGCCGACCCAGGCAATTTCCGGCGAGGTGTAAATCACCCACGGCACGGTGTTGAAATCCACGTGGCCGTATTTGCCGGCGATGCGCTGCGCCACCGCCACACCTTCCTCCTCGGCCTTGTGCGCCAGCATCGGCCCGCGCACCACGTCGCCCACCGCCCACACATTCGGCAGATTGGTCTTGCAGTGATCATCCACCGCGACAAATCCGCGCTCGTCGAGCTTCAGACCCACCGCCGCTACGTTCAGGCCTTCGGTATGCGGCACGCGGCCTATCGACACGATGAGTTTGTCTACCGTCAACGTCTGAGCTTTACCCGCATTGTCGGTGTATTCGACGGCTACTTCCTTGGCGCCTTTGACGCTGCTGACCTTAACGCCGGTATGTATTATAAGTCCTTGTTTTATAAATACTTTATTGGCTTCTTTCGCCACAGCCTCATCTGCCGCGCCGAGAAATGCCGGCAGCGCTTCGAGGATGGTGACGGTCGAGCCGAGCCGCCGCCACACGCTGCCCATCTCCAAACCGATGACGCCGGCACCGATGACGCCGAGGCGCTTGGGCGTTTCGGCTATCGCCAGCGCGCCGGCATTGTCGAGTATCAGTTTGTTGTCGAAAGGCGCGCCCGGCAGTGCGCGCGGCGTGGAGCCAGTCGCCACCACCACATGTTTGGCGGTAAGCGATTCGTCCGACTTGCTGCTGACCTTGATTTGCCACGCGCCCGCCGCGCCGCCGGCAAACCCACCCTTGCCGTGAAAAAATGTGACCTTGTTCTTTTTCAGCAGATACAGGATGCCGTCGTTGTTCTGCTTCACCACCTTGTCTTTGCGCTTCAA
>VFLF01000237.1 GCA_009885185.1 Nitrosomonadales bacterium
AGATAGGCGGGCAATTCTTCACGGGTGAGCCCGCCCAGATGGTAGCGCACGACGATGCGCTGACTGAGCGATTCGTGCACCGCCATGGTCAAGCGCCGGCGCAACTCTGTCAGACCGACCAGAACGAGGCACAGGCGCCGCTCGGCGTCCATGGCGTAGTTGGTCAGCAGCCGCAGATCCTCGAGTACATCGTTGCGCAGATGCTGCGCCTTGTCCACCACGAGCACGGGATGGACCTTGGTCTCGAGGGTCAAGCGCGAGACCTCGGTGTGAATGGCGCGGTAGGCGCCCGCCCGGTTACGCTCAATCGGGAGTCCGAGTTGCCAGGCGATGGCCTTATACATGTCGAGCACGTTGCCGGTGGACAGGGGCACGTAGAACAGGCGGTAGAGTCCGGTATGTAGCGCGGCGGATAGCTGCCGGCACAGCGTGGTTTTGCCAGAGCCGACCTCGCCGGTGATGAGCCCAATGCCGCGTAATTCCACCAGGTGATTGAGCCGCGCCTGAGCATCGCGCGCCGCACTTGAGGCGAACAGTTTATCGGGTTGCAAGGCGCGTTCGAACGGATAATGGGTGCATTCCTCCAGTAGCATTATTCTCCACCGCGACCGCTGGTATTCGAAATTTACGGGCAAGCTCAACGGCCCTTTTGACCGCGTGGGTGGTTGTGCGCCGTGCCGAACTTGTGCGCCCGCCCATTGCTCTGTGCGATAATTGTGCGTGACGTAGAAGGTCGTTTTCTTTTAATAAAAATCATAAATTATCAACAACTTACAAAGATAGCGATTGGGGGCGTTTTGTGACACCGATTGTCGTGGGTTCGAGTTTTATCAGCTTCTCCATCATACCGTTGTTCCGCAGTTTCGCGGCCTGAGCGTTGGAGCGTCATCATGCGCATAGGGCAGGGTTTTGATGTGCATGCGCTCATCGAGGGCCGCAAGCTCATCGTCGGCGGCGTTACTATTCCCCACGAGCGTGGCCTTGCCGGGCACTCCGATGCTGACGTGCTGTTGCACGCGATTTGTGACGCGCTGATTGGCGCAGCGGCGTTGGGCGACATCGGCAAACACTTTCCTGATACCGATCCGAGATACGCGGGGATCGACAGCCGCAAGCTGCTGCGCGAAGTGGTGCAACTGTTGCGTGCCAGTGGCTACCAAGTCGCGAATATCGACAGCACCGTCATTGCGCAAGCGCCGAAACTTGCGCCGTTCATTCTGGCGATGCGGGAAAACATTGCGGCGGATGTCGGCATTGAGCTGGATGCGGTCAATGTCAAAGCCAAAACAGCAGAGCGGCTGGGCGCGATAGGCCGAGGAGAGGGGATTGCGGCCGAGGCGGTAGCGCTGATCGATACGATGATTCGTACTTGAATCAAGGCACTGAAGGTGTTGAGTGCAGGCGACGTGAAATATTGTAAGTATTTGTTTATGAGCAATATTTTTTATTGGATGGGCAGCTCTACCCGGGCGCGTAAGCCGCCGCCGTCGCGCGCTAACAGGTGCACGCGCCCGCCGTGCATGCGCGCGATGCGATCCACGATTGCCAGGCCCAAACCCGTGCCGCTGGTGCTGCGCGCGGCGTCCATGCGCGTGAAGGGCTGCAACATGTGTTCGGCTTGTTCCGGTGGAATGCCGGGGCCGCGATCCAATACTTCGACATATGCGGTTGATTCCGTGCAGCCGGTGGCTACGGTGACTTCATCGCCGCCGTGGCGTAGCGCATTGTCGATGAGATTTCCGATGAGCCGCTGCATTGCGAGCGTACGCAGCGGCAACGGCGGAACCGGACTGGTTTGCACGATAAGGTGTTTTCCCGAACGTTCGTAACGCGCCGCCAGGCCTGTGATCAGGGCATTGAGATCGGCGTCCGGTGTTTCATTTTCCGATGAGGCGGCGCGCGCGAAATCCAGAAACTGGCCGATGGCCGCGTCGATATCTTC
>VFLF01000844.1 GCA_009885185.1 Nitrosomonadales bacterium
ATTCGCGCCGCATGTCCGGCACCAGAAACGCCACGTTCAATATATGCAGCTTGTCGGGAAGAATATGATTCTTGAACTGGTCGTGAAACACCATAATGGTGTCGTAAGCGATAGAACCACATATTAACGTGGGCATTTTATTCCTTGTCTGATTACGCCCAATTATAACAACGCATTATTTACAACTTTGTAACAACGTCTCGCTTCTTATACTGCAGATCGCATGCATAATAGACAGATTCGAATTGCCAAGGCAACCCATTGGCAGCTTGGGAGAATGCGTCATTATAGTGACATCCGTTGTGTTCGTTTATTCATAAAGGGAGGTAAACCATGCTTAAGGAATTTAAAGAATTTGCCATGAAGGGCAACATGCTCGATATGGCGGTAGGTATCGTTATCGGCGCGGCGTTTGGAAAGATCGTTGAGTCACTGGTCAAAGATGTCATCATGCCGCCCATCGGGCTGTTGATGGGCGGAGTGGATTTTTCCAATATGTTCGCGGTACTTAAGCAAGGCGCGACGGCCGGCCCGTACGCCACGGTCGAAATCGCCCAGAAAGCTGGCGCGGTAACCTGGAATTACGGTGTGTTCATCAATACCATTATTGCCTTCCTGATTGTGGCCTTCGCCATTTTCTTGCTGGTCAAGGCGGTCAACAAAGCCAAGAAAGCCGAGCCGCCACCCGCGTCGGCCGCACCGCCGGAAGATGTGGTGCTGCTGCGCGAGATTCGCGACTCACTGAAAAAGTAAATCCCGCCTCACCGAGGTCAACAAAAAGGGCGCGAATCTTCGCGCCCTTTTTGTTGGCTTGTTCGCATCGGCCCGCGAGATCAACCCAACCACACCAACAGCCACACCATCGGCACATTGACCAGCGCGACAAACACTGCCGCGCTGCCGATGTCCTTGGCTTTCCTGATGAGATCGTGTCGCTCGGACGAGACCCTGTCCGCCAGTGCTTCTACCGCAGAGTTAAGCAATTCGACGATCAGCGCCAGCAACACCGAGGCAATCATCAGCGCTTTACCGATGCCGCTGACCGGCATCAAGAACGCCAGAGGGATCAGCACTGCGGCAAGCAGCGCCTCTTGACGAAAGGCTGCCTCATCGCGCCACGCGGCACGCAAGCCCGCCCAGGAGTAGCCGAAGGCATTCATCACGCGCGTCAACCCGGTTTTGCCTTTCAGCGCGGAGGCGTCGCCGGGCGGCTCACTGCTCACGGTGATACCAAGCTGCTTTTACGATGGCCGGGGCTTACTTGAGCGCCGCCAGCGCTGCATCGTAATTGGGTTCCTGTTTGATTTCCGGCACCAGTTCGGCGTGCAGCACTTTGTTGTTGGCGTCGAGCACCACCACGCCGCGCGCGGTCAATCCCTTTAATGGACCGTCGGCGACATCCACGCCATATTTGCCGTGAAAATCACGATTGCGGAACGTCGACAGCGGCGTAACGTTGGTGATGTTTTCGGTGGTGCAAAAACGCCCCATTGCAAACGGCAGGTCACCCGAGATCACCAGCACCACGGTATCCGCCATGCCGGCGGCGTTTTCATTGAATTTTTTGGTCGAGGTCTGGCACACCGGCGTGTCGAGGCTCGGCACGATGTTCAGTACTTTTTTCTTGCCTGCGAAATCTTTCAGCGAGACATCCTTCAGATCCTTGCCTGTGAGAGTGAAGTCGGCGGCAATGTCACCTTTCTTGGGAAAATAGCCGTTCACAGTAATGGGGTTGCCGCCTAATGTTACGTTTGCCACGTGGGTTCTCCTTGGTTTGTTGAACTGCGTTGAGCCTTGCTGCCTTGAAAAAATCGATTGCCAGGAACCGGCGATTCTGTAGCAACCGCCCGCCAGAAGGATTTCGCTATTCTTCCGCCACCTTGCCGTAAGCCGCCGCATCCAGCAACCCTGCCAACTCTGCCGTGTCGCTGAGCCTCATGCGAAACAGCCATGCGCCGTACGGATCGCTGTTGACGCTTTCGGGCGCATCGGCGAGCGCGGGGTTGATCTCGATCACCACGCCCGACGCGGGCGCGTGTACATCCGCCGCAGTCTTGACCGACTCAATCACGCCGCAGGCCACACCCTGCTTCACCGTCACGCCCACTTCGGGCGGCTGCACGTACACCACGTCGCCCAACTGCTCCTGCGCGTGGTATGTGATGCCCACGAGGCAGGTCTCTCCGGATTCCATTTCCAGCCAAGTATGCGACGCATGGTATTTGAGGTTATCGGGATTATTCATGGTGGGTTCGCGGTGGGTCGAAGAATGGCCAAGCGCTATTCGATCAAGGAATCGGCGCGTGCGCGAGGTTAAGCCGGAAACCGGCGGCAGGCAAGTCGCCAAGGTCCATATCAACGCGCAGAGTCACCTCGGCATTCGCGGCAATAGTTGACTGAGCCGCCTGCGGTCCAAGCAGATAGTCCGGAGGAAGGATTACGCGGCGGGCCAGCGCATGTTCGCGGTTGTCGGTCAGCACCAAGTCCAGCGCCGGATAACCGACGTCGATGGCCGCGCGATTGCGCAGGGTTGCGGTGAGTTGAACCCGCTGCGGCCGCGCCTTATCGACCACCTGCAAATCTGAGGCCTCGATGTTCAGCGCGGCGGGCCGTTGCAACGGCGGGACGCTGCATCCCGCCCACGCGCAGACTTGCACGAGCGCCGGTTTGGTCACGGGAAAATTCGCCGCCAGTTCACTACGGTAGCGATACAGCAACTGGCCCGCCAACAGCAAACCGGCGAGCGTCGCGGCGACGGCCCACGGCCAGCGTGCGCGAGCGGGCGGCGGCGCGGGGTCATCGAATTCGCGGTCATCGTCGGTATCGACGCGGCTAACAGTGGCGGGCGCGGTCGGCACAAATACCGGCGCCGGCTCGGACGCGGTCCAAGGTGAAGCTTCGGACACCGCTTCTGGCGTTACCGCATCCTGTGCAACCGGCTCTTGCGGCAGGTGGTCGGCACTCGCGGCGGCCGCGATTTCCAGCGGCATCGGCGGCACGGGCACATCGGGAGTATCCGGCAGCGCCGGCCAATAAGCTTCCGGCGCGGGCGCGGACTCGGGCGCG
>VFLF01000773.1 GCA_009885185.1 Nitrosomonadales bacterium
CGTGGCCTGCGTCGGCGACGGCACAACCGGTGAAAACAGGTAATCCGCCACACCGAGTTGAATCAATGCCGGCGCAGCAATCACCGCGCAGATGATGTAACTGGCCGTCACCGGCACCGCGAGGCCGACGATCCACACAATCAACGAGGTCATCAGCGCGGTCAGCAAGAGTTTCACGTCGTGCAGCAACGCGGGCGTGGGCGCCACGCCCACCAGCGCCAACCCATTTACAATTCCGGTGCTCCAGGAGTCGGCATAGGTCAGCACAATCGAGCTGAACTTAAGCCCCAGCCCGGTGAGCGTGACCACGCCCACGATCAAGCCTGCGGCCGCGCAAGTGGCCGCGACGTTCAGCACGCCTATCGAGCCGCCTTCCATCGCTTTGCGCAAACCGGAATTCCAGATGCCTTTCACGAACGCCGTTTTGCCCGTGAACACTTCATAGGGAATCAGCGCGCAGGTTGGATGCAAAAAGCTCACGGCAAACGCCACCAGCGTAGCCCAGAACACCGACGCCAGCGGTGAAAAGCCGATCAACATGAACGCAATAATCGCCACCAGCGACAGGAAGTGAAAACCAAACCGCTTGGTCAGATTCCATACCGTATCGGCCTTGGCGATTTCCACCTGCTTCATGCCGAACTTGCGCGCATCGATTTCGACCATCAGGAACAGCGCAAAATAAAACAGCAGTGTCGGTATCGTCGCCATCAACAGCACTTCGAGATAGGTGACGCGCAGAAACTCCGAGATCAAGAATGCCGCCGCACCCAGCACCGGCGGTGAAATAATCGCGCCCAGGCCGCCCGCCGCCAGCAGACCGCCGGCGGCGTCCTTGCCGTAACCCGCCTTCACCAGCATCGGGTATGCCACCGAACCCAGCGTCACCGTGGTCGCCACGCCGCTGCCCGACGGCCCGCCCAGCAGAAACGACGACAGCACAATGGTGCGCCCCGCGCCGGCGGGCTTGCCGCCCATCGCCGCGAACGAAAAGTCGATGTAAAACTTGCCCGCGTTGGAATACTGCAAAAACGCGCCGTAGATGGTGAACAAAATAATCAGCGTGGACGAGACATCAATCGCAGTGCCGAAAATGCCTTCGAGCGTCATGTACATGTGGCCAACGATGCGCGCCAGGTCCATGCCCTGATGCGTCCATGGCGGCGGCAGTTTCGCGCCGATAATGGCGTAGAACAAAAACAGCAGCACCACCGCCGGCATAATCCAGCCGGAGCAGCGACGCACGGCTTCGAGGATCAGCAGTATCAGCATCACGCCGTTCACCGTATCCAGCAGGGTGGGCACGGTGCTGCGCTCAAGGAAGGCGTCGCCGCCAAACAGCATGTGACCCATCACGTAGAGCGAAATCCCGGCCAGCAGCCAATCCCACCACCACACCCGATTGCGAAATCGCCACGCCATGGGGAATAACAGAAACACCAGGAACAGCATGAACGCCACATGGATGCCGCGCAGGATATGCGTGGGCATAATGGTCATCGCGGCATACAGGTGAAACAGCGACATAACGATGGCGACAATCACTACGAAGCGGCCCAGCCAGCCGCTACGGCGATAGATGGAGCCTTCTTCGGCCTCGACGTACTCCGCTGCCTTTTTCAGCGCAGCCTCACTTACAACAGCGCGGGTATCGGGTGTGCTCATAAACTGCTGGTCTCTTGCCTTACACATTACACAAAAAACCCCGCCTCATGACGAGAGCGGGGCTTATCACTTTTCTTGAAATACGCTTACTGAACTTTCACGCCCTTCTCGGCGAAATATTTGATCGCGCCCGGATGAAACGGCACGACCGAAGCCGCATTGGTCTGATACTTCATGTCGAAATTACGCGATTCGGGATGCACGCGCTCCATTTCGGTTTTGCGCTCGAACAACGTTTTTACGATGTCGTAGGCGACCTGATCCGAAATGTCGGCGCGCGCCAGCAGCACATTCCACACGGTTGCGATGCGGCTCGCCTGATCCTGGCCGGGATAGGTCTTGGCCGGGATGGTGTCGCGCACATACAGTGGGCCGTAGATTTTGTTCATGCCGGCCACGCCGTCTTCGTGGTCGATCAGTTTGATTTTCACGCCCGGGGTCGCCGCCAATTCGGTGACTGCCGCAGTCGGCACGCCGCCCACCCAGAAAAACGCATCGAGTTTTTTGTCCTTGATCGCGTCCGCCGATTTACCCGGATCCAGACGCTCCTGCGTGAAGTCCTTGAACGTCATGCCGTGCGCCTCGGTCATGCGCAGCGCCATCACTTCGGTGGCGCTGTTCACTGCGCCGGTGGATACGCGCTTGCCCTTGAGATCGGAAAACTTGTTGATGCCCGTGCCCTCCACCGTCACCACATGCATGCGGTTCGGATACAGCACCATCAGCGCGCGCAGCGGCACCGCGCTGCCGGTGAATTTATGCTGCCCTTTGTAGGCGTCCCAGCCCGCGTCCGCCATCGAAAACGCCACGTCGGCTTTTTTCGCGCCCATCAATTGCAGATTCGCCACCGAGCCTGCCGTGGTACCGGCCGTTGCGTTCAGCGTCGGGACATACTTGGTCAGCAAATCCGCCAAGCCGCCGCCCATCGGGTAATACACCCCCGACGTTGGCCCCGTGGCAATAAAGATGTTGAGTTTGTCCTGGGCTGCCGCCGGCAAGGCGATCAGTGCGCCCAGAATAATACTTAACCATTTGTTTTTAAACAACATTGTTAACTCCTCCGTCGATGACATCATTCAAAGAACGCGCAGTGTAGGGGCAGCCCCGGTCACGGCAACTTACGTCTTAGCAAACAACTTACTGGGGTCTTTAAACGCCTTGAACTCCAGCGCATTGCCGCTGGGATCGAGAAAAAACAGGCTGGATTGTTCGCCGATGGTGCCGACAAAACGCACGTCCGGTTCGAACAGGAATTTTGTGCCCGCCTTCACCAACCGGTCGCGAATCGCCTCCCATTCCGGCATCGGCAGCACCAGACCAAAATGCCGTATCGGCACGGCATCGCCGTCCACGCCCGACGTAGCGGCCTTGCCCGTGGCGTGCGGCGCGCGATAGGCGACAATCTGGTGACCGAAAAAATTAAAGTCGATCCAGTCCCCATCCGAACGGCCTTCGGCGCAGCCGAGCAAACCGCCGTAAAAGGCGCGCGCCTCGGCAAGATCGTTAACAGGAAAGGCGAGGTGAAACGGGGCGAGGGTCATGGGAAAATCATACACGGCAATGATAGACAGCGCGGATTTTACACAGGCGGCGCGGTGAAATACTTGACGCCGGTCACACTTAACCCGGAAACCGGCGATTCAAATCGGCAATCTGTTCCGGCGTTAAGTGGCGCATGGGATGACCTTGCAGCAACAACATCAACCGCGCGGTTTGCTCCAGTTCCTCAATGGCGTAGACCGCCGCGCTCAATGACGTGCCTGCCACCACCGGCCCGTGATTCGCCAGCAAAATCGCGTGGTGCCTGCCCGCGAGCTTGCGTACCGCATCGGCCAGTGCCGGATCCCCCGGCGCGTAATACGGCGCCAGCGCGAGCCGGCCCACCTGCATCACCGCGTAGGCCGTGATCGGCGGAAACACATCTTCCGGATTCAATCCGTCCAGACACGACACCGCCACCGCGTGCAGACTGTGCAGATGCACCACTGCCGCGCTGGTAGGGCGCTCGTGATACATGCCCAAATGCAGGAAGGCTTCTTTTGACGGCGCGTCGCCGCTCAACAGTTTGCCGTTACCATCGAGCCGTGAAATTTTTGCCGGATCAAGGCGACCGAGGCACGAGTTGGTGGGCGTCACCAAATAACCATCGGCGAGTTTGACGCTGACATTGCCGGCGCTGCCGTGGGCGAGGCCGCGGTCGTAGAGTGATTTGCCCAGTTCGGCCAACTGATCTCGTAATTGATTTTCGTTCAGCACCATCGGATTCCTGATTTGAATCGATCAATTCCCTCTGTCATTCCCGCGCAGGCGGGAATCCATAACACCGTGCCACATGACACATTGCATGGATTCCCGCCTGCGCGGGAATGACGGGAGGGGAAAATTTTCGCAATTTTATACTGCGCTATGTAGCGCTATGTCAGCCATTTTTTGGCAGCACCTGAAAGGCCTTGGTAAAAAAATCCTCGCTGCCGAAGTTTCCGGATTTCAGCGCCAGCGCAATAGGCTTATCGCTCAAGCTCACGGTCCACGGCACGCCAGGGTCGATCTGTGGGCCGATGCGCAGTGCTTCGATGCCCAGCGCCTGCACCGCCGCGCCGGCGGTTTCGCCACCCGCCACCACCAGTTGATCGACGCCTGCATCCACCAGTCCGCGCGCGATTTTCGCCAGCGCGCTTTCAATCAACTGCCCGGCGGCGCTCGCGCCCAGCCGCGATTGTATCGCCTGCACCGCCGCCGGTTCCGTCGTGGTGTAGATCATCACCGTGCCTGCCGCCAACAGCGGTCGCGCCCAATCCAGCGCACGCTCGATTTCGGCTTCGCCGGTGGCGAGTGCTACCGGATCAAGCGCACGCGCGGCGCCACCCTGCTGGATGAAATGCGCCACCTGCGCGTTGGTCGCCTGCGAACAACTGCCGGAAACGATGGCGCGATAACCATGGCACCGCGGCGCCACGGCAGCACGCTTGCCGGTGAGCGCAAAATTTTGTGGCAGCCCTAACGCCACGCCCGATCCCGCGATGACCAACGGCATGCCGCTCACGGCCTGCCCCAGGCGCATCAAATCATCGTTGCTGATCGCGTCCACTGTCGCCACCGTCACGCCCGCCGCCTTGAGCGCCGCCATGCGCGCGCGTATGGCAGCCGGCCCGCGCGCCACCGCCGCGTAATCGATCAGCCCTACTTTGGCTTGCATCTGCGCCTGCAACACGCGCACCAGATTCGCATCGTGCATCGGCGTCAGCGGGTGATCGCGCATACCCGATTCATTCAGCGGCACGTCGCCGACGAACAGGTTGCCCTTGAACACGGTGCGGCCCGCTTCGGGAAACGCCGGGCACACCAAGGCGAAAGCACAACCCAGCGCGTGCATCAGCGCTGTGGTCACGGGGCCAATGTTGCCCGCCGGGGTGGAATCAAAGGTGGAGCAAATCTTGAAGTAAATCTGCTTGCAATCATGCAGTTGCAGCCATTTCAGCGCGTCCAACGCTTGCGCCACCGCCTCCCCCGCCGGGATCGTGCGCGACTTCAGCGCCACCACTACGGCGTCGACCTCGTCGCGCAAGGGTTCGCATGGCACACCGATGGTTTGCACCGTGCGCATGCCGCCGCGCGTGAGGTTATTGGCGAGATCCGTGGCACCGGTGAAATCGTCGGCTATGCAGCCTAATAACATGATTGCGAAAGATTGATTCGTGATCGTTCTTGCAAACTTAACCACCACTGTCGTTCCCGCCTGCGCGGGAACGACAAGGTAAGTTTTCGAGGTGTAATTCACTTCTGATAGACACGCTGATCCGATTCATCGTTACACAAAATAATTCACAAAATGTTCGACAATCCGCTCCGGCATTTCTTCCTGCATATAGTGCCCGCAGTCCATCGCGTCGGTGGAGGTGACGTGGCTCGCGTACTGTCGCCAGATGTCGAGAAACTCGCGCGCGCGTTGCGGCGAATGCCCGCGCGCGCCCCACAACAGCATCAGCGGCATGGTGAGTTTTTTGTCTTTGTCGGCGGTGTCCATCGCAAAATCGCAGGTCGCCGTGGCGCGATAGTCGCGGCACGAGCCGGTGATGGTTTTTAACGTGTAGCAGCGGATGTATTCGGCCATCGCGTCGTCGGTCAAAAACCCGAGGCCGGTGCCGCCGCGTATGGTCATGCGGCTCTTGAGAAAGTATTCCGCCGACACCGCGCTGATCATGCGCTCGGGAAACGGCTCCGGTTGCGCCATGAACGCCCAGTGCCAGGTGCCGATCACCCACGCTTTGGTCGGGTTATTCCACACGTAATGATTCGGCACGATGTCCATCAGGCACACCTTGCGGATGCGCCGCGGATGATCCATGCACATGCGATGCACTGTGCGCCCGCCGCGATCGTGGCCCGCGACAAAAAATGTTTCGTAACCGAACTGATCCATGATCTCCAGCAAATCCTGCACCATGGCGCGGAAGCTGTAGTTGGCGTGTTCCGGCCCCGCCTCTGGCAATGAGCTGTCACCGTAGCCGCGCAGATCGGGCAGAATCACGTGATACTTTTCCGCCAGCCGCGCGGCCACTTTGTACCAGCAGGTGTGATTTTGCGGATTGCCGTGTACCAGCAGCAGCGGAGGCTTGGAACCCGCATTGTCGCTATGGCGCAACCGTATCGTGGCGCCGCTGGTGCGCACATCCACATGTTCAAAGCCGGGAAAATGCGCCGCCACCGCTGCACTGCCCCAGCGTGTGGGATCGCGCGCGTAATCATCCGCTGTTGCCGCGGCCATGGTCATCAAAGTCATAATTTCTTTCGCTGTTGGATTGCTTGTTGCGGGCGCATTGTTTATCGTGCTGATCGTATCAGGCAAATTTTAACAAGGTAACCAGGAACCCCCATGAAGATTCTCGTACTCCCCGGCGACGGCATCGGCCCCGAAATCACCCAAGCCACGCTCACCGTGCTTGATCGCGCCAACGCCAAATTCAAACTCGGTCTCGAATGGGATCAGCGCGACATCGGTCTCTCCACCCTGAAAAGCAAAGGCTCCACCCTGCCGGATGACGTGATGGAAGCCGCGCGCAAAGCGCCCGGCATCATACTCGGCCCGGTGGATCACCTGATTTACCCGACACGCGAGCAGGGTGGCATCAATCCTTCCGGCGAGTTTCGCACCAAGCTGGATTTGTTCGCCAACATCCGCCCGGCGATTTCGCGCATGGGCATGGGGCTGACCGGCAAGCCGATTGATCTGGTGATTTTCCGCGAATGCACCGAAGGTTTTTATTCCGACCGCAATATGTTCATGGGCAAGGCCGAGTTTATGCCCACCGAAGACATGGCGCTATCCGTGCGCAAAGTCACCGCGCGCCAATGCGAGCGCATCACGCGCGTGGCGTTCGACTGGGCGCGCAAGCGCCGCAAAAAAGTCACCGCCGTGCATAAGGCCAATGTGTTTCACATTTCCGACGGCTTGTTTTTGCGCGAGGTGCGCAAAGTCGCCAAGGAATACCCTGACGTCGAACTCGACGAAAAAATCGTCGATGCGATGGCGGCGCTGCTGGTGCGCCACCCGGATAAATTCGACTGCATCGTCACCGGCAATATGTTCGGCGATATTTTGTCCGATGAAGCGTCTGAAATTTCCGGCGGACTTGGGC
>VFLF01000687.1 GCA_009885185.1 Nitrosomonadales bacterium
CGTCACCCCGAGTGCCCTGCCCCGTTTGAGGATGCTGACTTTCTCCACCACGCCGACATTGAGCAGCTTGGCGACCAGGGCGTGGCCGGCCTCGTGGACAGCGATGCGCTGGCGTTCTGCGATGCTCAACGCCGATTGTCCGGCTGCGGTCGGCCCGCCCATGAGGTGCTGCTCGAGAACACGCCGGAAGTGATCCTGCGCCACGCCACCGGCATCTTCCTTTGCGGCCAGTAACGCCGCAGCGTTTACCACATTGGCAATCGACGCCGGAGAAAGCCCCGTGGAAAGGCGTGCGAGTTGCCGCAAGTCCGTATTCCCTTCGGTTCGCAGTTGGGCGGCATACAACGCATACAGCGCTTCACGTTCATCAACATTCGGCAGTCCGAGATGGCATGTGCGGTCAAAGCGGCCCGGACGGATCAACGCCGGATCGAGGTTGTCGACGTTGTTGGTAGCGCCCAGAACGACGATCCCCGCTTGCGGCGAGAAACCGTCCAGTTCCACCAACAGCGTATTAATGATGCGGTTGTTCTCCGTCTCGCCAGACGAACTTCCTGCGGTGCGTTTTCCCAGGCCGTCTATTTCATCGATGAAAATCACGCACGGCGCCTGTTTGCGCGCCAAGGCAAACAATTTCTTCACCCGGCGCACACCTACACCGAGGAACATGTCGCTGAAATCGCTGCCGGACAGCGCGATGAATGGCACCCCTGCCTCTCCGGCCACGGCGCGGGCGAGCAATGTCTTGCCGGAGCCGAAATGGCCTTCAAGCACAATACCCTTAGGCGGCTTGGCGCCCAGCCCGGAAAACTTCTGCGGGTTCTTCAGGTAAGCGACGATGTCCTCCAGGGCCTCTTTGGCTTCCTCGACGCCGACGACATCCCTGAACCGGGTGGCCGGTTTGTCGACGCTCCTGAACATGTTGCTGCCACGTAAGGGGTTCATCTGCAGGATCAGATAGAGGATCAGGAGTGGGCCAAGCAGCGAAAGCAATCCGGGATCAAGCGCTCGTTTGAAGGCGGTCAATGGCGGCGCGGGTGGCTGCACGTCTGCCAGCGAGAACACGGCAGGTGCAGCGGGCGATAACTTGTCCTTTAGCAGCTCCACGATGAGGTTGCGCTGGTTATCGATGCGGACGTAGTAGCGACCACCATCGTTGAGGCTGACCAGCGCGTAATCCGTGGAGAGCCCGATGCTCGTGGCCGCACCGGTCTTCGCGTCCTGCGCCAGAGCGGTAATGTCGCGTTCGGTCGCGAAGAAAAGAGCGGAGTTCTTTTCCATCGTGGTGACCAGCGGATTTCTTCCCCGTTCCGGTGTGTTGATGGTGAACCACACCAGCGCGAGGGACGCGGCAAAGGCGAGAAAAACGCCGGCGAACTTCAGGCGGCTTTGGTTTCTGAGCAATGAATTGAACAAAGCGGTTCTCTTGAGTCTTGGGAGGTAAAGTGAGATCAGCCCGCGTTCAATCCCACCTTACCGGCAGGACATCCTCGCCATTCGTGCCCTCGCAGACACCCCGGACAAGAATAAAGGCTATATGGGACCGCGAGAGTTAGCCTCGGTCGGCTTTTTCAACCGGCTAAGGCGGCCTGCCGGCGCTGCATCAATCGTCCGCATGCTCCCTCGATCGTCCGCCACGCTGCCCCTTGTTGCTGCTTCCTGCACTTCTACTTCACATCTACCCTGGGCGGAGTCAAGCAAAGCGCACGCGGGAGCTTTCGCCTTGCGTTGCAGGTATTCGAACATCGAGAGGTTCAGGCGCCTTGCCGAGGCCGCATCCGCCATGTCTTCGGACGATGGACTGATCCCCTCAAGATAAAACCTTTTCAAGTCAGCCGGGGTGACTATTTGCATGGATTCCGGGGGTACCAGCATCACCGCCTCATACAGAGAATCGGGAAAGTCCATTTCCCCGATATAAGCCTTCAAGGTCTTTTGCAGATGGTGAAACCGGGCCTGGCGATCGGGCGTGTTCTCTGTGAATGGAAAATAGGGACGATGAATTCCGAGCTGCCCAGCGACACTGCGCCGCTCACCGCCCATGAATGCGAAAACGCAGGCGCTCAGGCACTGGTCTTTCTCGCCAATGAGGGTGAATATGCCCAGCCTGCGCAGCCGCCGTCCCAGTTCCATCCCGGCATCAATATCCCCCCCAGTGCTGGCAAGCCACACTGTGTTGCCGGCAATTTTCTGCTTGCCGCTCTTGAGCAGGCTCTCCATCACTGATGCGCTGTCCAGGTCCGCCTGCGTTATCTGACCGGAGAGAACAACGCGCACTTCCTCAGCAGGCGCTGCCGCACCGTTCGCAAAGACCCGTGTAGAGGCGGTGTCCGACGGACTGCTGTATTTCTTGATCGGCGACAAGCGTTGCTGGCCGTTGACCTGCTCTACGCTGCGGAACAGCAATTCAGCGCGCAGGTCAAAACTTTGCAGGGCGAGGGCGAGCAGTAGTATGACGGCAGCCGTAACCCGTTGATTACAAAGCGCATACAGGTTGAACGCCAGCCCGAAATTCGGTGTACCGATCACGGCGCAATGTCCTTTTCGATGTGTATCCCTACCTTCAGCAGGGATATAACTGGGACTATGCTGCGCGTAATTGGCGCTTACCGCAAGTGTGGTGATAGTTCTGTACGTTAGCACACATACAGAGTGCGAATTTTAAAAAATATTTCCAGACCACATTAGGATGGCTTTCTCATCCAAGAAGAAGACCGGACGGTACTGAATCAGCGCGTCGTGCCGAACACCTGCGTCCAATAGACGCCCATCTTGCTGCCGGGATTGACCGCATAGGCGGCGCCCATATCGGCAAACGCGGGACTCATCAGGTTGGCACAATGCCCCGGACTTTTGATCCAGCCCGCCACCGCATCCTCGGCGTACATGTGCGTGCCGGCGGCAATGTTTTCGCCGCTGGTGCGGTAGCGGTAGCCAACCCGCTCGACACGTTGCGCCAAGTCAGAACCGTCGCGGCCGCTGTGGCTGAAATAATTGTTACGCGCCATGTCCTCGGAATGCACCCGCGAGGCTTCGGCAAGCGCGTCACTCCAGTGTAAAGGCCGCGCGCTATTGAACGACTGATTGCCACAGTAACGCGGCGTGGCGCGAGCCTGGTTGACGAGTTCAAGCACGCGCCGGCCTGCCGCGTGCCCGGATAGCCCCACGTACGGTGCAGATGACGAAAATGGCGCCGCCATCACGATCCACACCTGGCGCGCGTCCAGGTAAATGCCTATCTCTGTCATCACGGCATCCTGCAAATGCGGGCAGTAACTTTGTTTTGCCAGCAGACTTGCCGCCTGCGCACCGACCCCGTTTCCCCGGATAACAAGGGCGCTGGAACGCGTGGCCCGGTAACCGGTCGCCTTCAGGCTTTGCTCAAGCCTATCTCCGCGTGACAAATCTCTAGCCACGCGCTCGAGTGCAGCCTGCGGTTTGAACGGCGGCAAATTTTCAGCGGCTGCGCATGCGCCTTCCCCGGCACGCAGCCGGTTGATCTCGCTATAAAGATCGTTCGCTGCCGCACCGAAACACACAGCGAGCAAAATGACACAGGAAAATAGACGGAGGCGAAGAACCATAATTGTGTGCGGCTGATAGATACACTGTCCAAAGCAGATTGACGTTCGTTCAAACGGCATGATAGGCCAAAATTCAGCCCGCGCCACGCACTTACAATGCGTTACAACTTCAATGGCACCGGCTGCAAAGCGATATGTCTCAGGCAAAAACGTAGCAAATGTTCGATGCCGCACAGACGTGACCCGCCGGAGCGGGCAGTCTTCTAATCACAGTCGGCATCCTCGACTAGATCAAAGATCAAAAAGGCAAGTGCGAGCTGCCATCCCCGACACATAACCGGATTACTAATGACCACCGCCCTCCCCCAATTTGCAACCAGTCGATCGATTCCCGGCCCGCTCCGCGCTGCCACAGTCGCCTGTGCATTGATGTTGCCGCTGGCCGCTGTCGCGGAGTTGTCCGAGGATTCGATGATCGGTCCTGGCCTGCGCACGCGACCGGCCTATGATGGATCGAATTCGCAGCACGTAGAGTTGGTGCCGGTCGTACGCTACTACGGTCGCCCATGGTTCGTGCGTTCGACCCAAGGCGTGCTCGAAGGCGGTCTGCGCATAGCGCTCGCACCGGGGTTTCATGCCGGGGCGCAAGTGGCTTACGAGCCGGGGCGCAACGGTCGCGAGTCTGATTTTCTCAAGGCGCATGGCGTCCCGGATGTCAATATAGGCGCGTCGGTCGGCGTGCATCTTGAATGGGACCACAAATTCGGTCCGATGCCGGTCACCCTGCTCGCCCGCGCACGTCAGCATATCGATAACGATCGCGGTGCGCAGGTTGATTTACGTCTTAGCGCCGGTATCTTTCAGCAGGGCCGTTTCAGTGCCGGTGTATTCACTCAGGCCTTGTGGGCAAACGCAAAGTCAGCCGATGCATTTTATGGCATCACCCCGGCGCTTTCCGTTCCCGTGCGCCTGCCGGCGTTCAATCCGGGAAGTGGATGGGTCAATACCAGTGTCGGACTGCTATGGTCATTCGATGTGAGCAAACAATGGATTGCCGTGGGCAACCTGGAAGCACGCCGGTTACAAGGTGGCGTTGCGAGCAGCCCGCTGGTGGAACGCCGGTCAAATTATTACGTCACCGCAGGCCTTGCCTATCGGTTTTAAGCGGTCAACGGGTCGCAACCGTTGCGAACGTTAATCAAGGTTGACCAATGCGCATTGTCATCGACCATCAGCGCCATTCGACAGCACCGAACCGGTCATGTCCAAGGAGCGTATAGAAAACGCCAAACGTTCCCCGGGACTGCGTTCTGTCCCCGAATTCAGGAAACGACGCATCACGGCGATTCCACAGATACTTGACCGTCACCGCATGCTGGCGGTGAATGCGCATGGTGAACGCTACATCCGCACGGACGATGTTTTCGCGTCCCCGGGTGTCGGCACCGGTCGCGCGCGTCACAAAGTAGTCGCGTGCCGTCAAGTCTAACGAGGCTTTTTCGCCAAAAATCAGACGCAACGCAACCAGCGCTTGTGGCGCAACGCCGTAGTGGTAATCATTGCCGGAACTGCTGCGGGTGGTACCAACCGCGGCGTATCCGACACCCGCAAGGACGGTGCCTTGAAGCGCAATGGAATCAGTCAACCACGTCTGGACAGTCGTACCCAGCGAAAGCGCAGTACTCGAAATACGAAACGTTTGCGGCGCAATATAGTTATAACTGCCGTAGAGTCCCCACACACCGCGCGTATGTTTGCCTGACTCGTAGTCCTTGCCGAGCAGCAGGCCACGTGTCATGACGTTTTCGAACACGTTGGCGCTCGACGCTGTAGCCTGAAAACTGAAGTAATCAAAAGGCCGCGTGTAGTGGTAGCCGGGCTTTCCGGGCAAGCCATAATCCATGGAAAAATCCGCCTGCGCCTCATTGCGCTTGACCGCGGTGGAGGTGCCGGAGACATTTTGGGCAACGCCAGCGAAGCCCAACCCCAA
>VFLF01000485.1 GCA_009885185.1 Nitrosomonadales bacterium
GAATGATATGAATCGTAAGTATTTGTTTTTATTTATTATTTTATGCTTCATGGCAGGTTGCAAAACGCAACCCGCTTACGAGCGGCCCGCAACGGAACTGCCCGCAGCATGGATGGGGACGGACGCGGCGCAAAAAAGCCTCGCACCCGCTGTCGTGAAAAGTGAGCGCTGGTGGACGCTCTACGGCGACAGGGCGCTAGACACGCTGGTGGATGAAGCGCTCGAACACAACCGCGATCTCGCGCTGGCGGCGGCGCGCGTGGACGAAGCGCGCGCGCTGGCGCAGGCTGTCGATGCGCAACGTTCTCCCTTGATCGATGCCAGCGCGCAACGCGATCGCACGCGCTCATCCGAAGTGTCGTCGCTGCCGATTCCGGCGAACGCGCTGGAGCGCAACAGCTACCGCGCGCAAATCAACGTAGCCTACGAACTCGATCTGTGGGGGCGCCTGCGCGGCGCCGGCGATGCGGCGCGCGCAGAACTGCTCGCCACGCAGGCGGCGCGCGAGACGATACGCATCACGCTCGCGGCTGACGTGGTGAGCGGTTATTTCACGCTGCTCGCGCTGGACGAACAACTCGCCGCCACGCGCCGTTCGTTGGCCTTGCGCGAGGACAATCTGCGTTTGCAGCGCGTGCGGCACGACGCGGGGTTGATCGGCGATTTTCAATTGCGCCAACTGGAGGCCGAGGTGGCGGCGGCGCGCGCGCAGGCGCCCGCGCTGGAACGTAGCCGCACGGCGCAGGAGCTGGCGCTCGCGGTGTTGCTGGGGCGCAGCCCGCGCGCCATCAGCGACGCGGCGGTGGCGCGCGGCAACGAGCGCGGCGAGTCCCCGCCGCCGGTGACACCCGATGGCCTGCCCTCGGATCTGTTGTTGCGCCGCCCCGATATTGTGCAGGCCGAGCAACGATTAATCGCGGCGAATGCGCGCATCGGCGTGGCGCGCGCGGCAATGTTTCCGCGCATTTCGTTGACGGGCTATCTGGGCGGCGAAAGCGGCGCACTGGGCGATCTGTTTTCCGCTCCGGCGCGCATCTGGCAACTGGCGTTTGCGCTGGCGCAGCCGATTTTCCAGGCCGGGCGACTGCAAAGCGAAATCGAAGCGGTCAAGGCGCGGGAACAACAGGCGCTGGTGCAATATCAAAAAACCTTGCAGGAAGCGTTTCGTGAAGTGCGTCAGGCGCTGTCGGCGCAGACGCGCTCGCGCGAGATTTTCGAGGCCGAGACCGCGCGCGGCGCGGCGTTGCGCGACACGCTGCGCTTAGCGCGCATCCGTTACGACAACGGGCTGGTCAGCCAACTGGAAGTGATCGATGCTGAGCGCAATCTGCTGGCGGCCGAACTCAACCGTCTGGACGCGCTGCGCGCGCAACGCGTGGCGGTAGCCGATCTGGTGCGCGCGTTGGGCGGCGGGTGGAACGGGAAGTAAAGTCCGCTACTGGCTGACGGGAATATAGTCGTCTGGCGCGCCGGGCGGAATCGGCGGATGTGTTTTCAGACTTTGCTGAAAATCCTGGATCAGCACGCGCAGCGGGCGGCGCACCCAACTGTTCTGCGTGCCGACATCGGTTTCTTCTTTCGGGTCTTGCGTGAGGTTGAACACCCACGGCGTTTCCAGATGAATGGGGCCGGTGTTGGGCTCGGCTTCCCACACCACGTGCATTTTCCAGTCGCGCCATTTGGCGGCGCGCAGCTCGTCCTTGATGTAATAGACGAAACCTTCGCGCGCGGACTTTTCAGTCTTGCCGAAAAAGAATTCGCTTTGATCCACGCCGTCGATCGGACGGTCATCCGGCAACGCTGCGCCGGCGATTTTGGCGAGCGTGGTGTAAATATCCGTGACCTGCACGATCTCGTTCGACACCCGTGCCGGCACGCGGCCCGGCCAGCGCACGATAAATGGCACGCGCAGCGCGCCTTCCATTGCCGTGTGATAGGTGCCGCTCCACGGACCGGCCGTGCCGCGCCACGGGCGGCGAAATTCCGGGCCGTTGTCGCTGGCGAAAACAAATACCGTGTTATCCCGCAATTCATTGCTATCAATAAAATCAACCAGTTGCCCGACCCTTGCGTCCATCTCCACCATCGAGTCCGCAAATTCGCCGGCACCGGTCTTGCCGGCAAAATCGTGGTGCGGCAGCGTCGGGTAGTGAAGCTGGGTTAACGGCACGTAGGCAAAAAACGGTTTCGTCGCCTGCGTCTGCCGCCGCATGAAATCGATGCTGCGTTCAATCAGTTGCGAATCGATTTTGCGGCGAATGTCCAGATCGTATATCGCGACATTTTTTGCCGGCTCGCCGCGCCGCGCTTCCATCACGTACGGCATCGGCACCACGGCGGGATCGTATCCCGGCGTACTGGTGAACATGCTTTCGTTGGTGGTGCGCGGTATGCCGTACCACTCGTCAAAGCCGCGCTCGTGCGGATAGCGCCCCGCGCGGTCGCCCAGATGCCATTTGCCGTGTATCGCGGTGGCGTAGCCCTGCGCCGACAACAATTGCGCGAGAGTGATTTCCCACGGCGTGATGCCCTGCGGCAAACCGGCGGGCACCGATTGCAGCGCACCGGTGCGTATCGGATGACGCCCGGTCATCAGCGCCGAGCGCGTCGGCACGCAATCGGATTCGACGTTGAAGTTGGTAAGCCGCAAGCCCTCGGCGGCCAGTGCGTCGATGCGCGGCGTGGGCGCGCCGCGCAGCACGCCGCCGCCGTAGCAGCCGAGTTCGCCCCAGCCGAGGTTGTCGGCGAGGATGAGTACTATGTTCGGAAGGGTCATGATCGTTGCCGCCACATTAAGGTGCGGCTAGTATAGCAACCCAAGCACAGAGGGCCGCCAACATGAAACTCACGCCTGAACAACTCAATCAGTTCGACCGCGATGGTTACTTGTTTTTCCCCAGCCTCTTTACGCAGGCGGAAATCACGCCGCTGCTGGACGAAGTGCCGCACCTTTACGCGCAGCAGCGCCCGGAAAACGTGCTGGAGAAAAGCGGCGTGGTGCGCACCAACTTCGCGGCGCACATGTACAGCAAGCCGTTCGCCACGCTGGCACGCCATCCGCGCATGCTCAACCCCGTGATGCAGATGTATGGCGAAAGCCTCTACATGCATCAGTTCAAGATCAACGGCAAGATGGCCTTCGACGGCGACGTGTGGCAGTGGCATCAGGATTACGGCACGTGGGTGAACGACGACCACATGTCCGAACCGCGCGCTATGAACGTGGCGATTTTTCTCGATGAGGTGAACGAGTTCAACGGCCCGCTGATGTTCATCCCCGGCAGCCACAAGCTCGGCGTGCTTGAAGCGCAACACGATCTGACCACCACCAGTTATCCGCTGTGGACCATCAACCATGACACCATTACCAAACTCGTCGCGCGCGGGGGTACTCACGCTGGTATCGTTGCGCCCAAAGGCCCGCCCGGCTCGATGATTATGTTTCACGCGTGCCTGGTGCATGCCTCCACCTCGAACCTGTCGCCGTGGAATCGCGTGGCGGTGTACTTGAGCCTGTGCGCGGTGTCGAACCACATTTGCCGTTTCAAGCGGCCTGAATACATCGCGCACCGTGACTTTACGCCGCTGCAATGCCTGCCGGACGATTGTTTGTTGAAGGACTACGACGTGCCGCTGCCATGGAAGAATGGCACGCCGGCAGCGGCGCTTACGTCAGCATCATCCGCGCTGGCGGCGTAGCGATGTTCAGTGCGCTGCCAGCTTGGTCGCGCTCGCCACCTTAAGCCACTTCGCGATTTCGCTCTTCACCAGCGCCGCGAATTCACCGGGCGTGGTGCCGGTGGCTTCGAGGCCGTCGCCGGTGAACACGGCTTTTGCTTCCGCTGAACGCGCGGCGCGGACGGCTTCGGCATTGAGTTTCGCTATCACCGGCGCGGGGGTTCTGGCGGGCGCGAACAGGCCTATCCACGAGGCATGGTCGTAGCCTGGGACGCCGCTTTCCGCGATGGTGGGCAGCTCCGGCGCGGCGGCGGAGCGCTTGGCGCTGGTCACCGCCAATGCGCGCAGACGATGGCCGTTCAGATGCGGCACCGCGGTGGAGATGGTGGCGAAGTTGACCTGGCACTCGCCTGCGAGCATCGCCACTATCGACGAGGCGCCGCCCTTGTAAGGGATGTGGGTCATGCTCACGCCGGCCATGTGCATAAACAATTCGGCGGCCATGTGGGTGCTGGTGGCGTAGCCGCTGGAGGCGGCGTTAAGTTTGCCGGGCGCGGCCCTGGCGAGCGCGATCAATTCTTTTACCGAATTCGCGCGCACCGAAGGGTGTACCACCAGCAGATGCGGCACGGTGGCGAACTGCGTCACCGCGGCGAGGTCGCGCAGCGGATCGAACGGCAGTTTTTTGTGCAGCGCGGGGATGATGGTGTAGGACGAGGCCACCGCCAGCAGCGTGTGGCCGTCGGGCGCGGCGTTGGCGACGATTTCGACGCC
>VFLF01000664.1 GCA_009885185.1 Nitrosomonadales bacterium
GTTGACTCTGGCGCTGTGCGGTTGCGAAAGCGGCGACAACGTGGTTATCGACTTGCAGGATAAGGCGTATCCAACGGGTCTCGATCATTGGCCCGCGCGGAAATTGGTGCTCTTCGGCACTTTTGCGGGAAGTATCTACAGCATTCAGGAAGATGGCACGCGCGTTGCGAAGCTCATGGATGTCAGAACATCCGATTGCTCGCGCGTAACACGCATACGCGTTGATGAGGTGCGCAACCGGCTATGGATCATGAGCGCCGCGGGCATCTGTGTTTACAACCTTCAGTCCCTGCAAATGATCCGGCACTTGCCTATCGGCGACATGAGCCGCTATCAGCTTGCCAATGGTTTGGCGGATATCGCGCTCGATAGCCAAGGTAATGCGTATGCCATCGACACGGGCATTACCCCGATCATTTACCGCATTGCTTCAGCAACATTTGCCGTCGAGATCTGGAACAACGTTGTGCCAAAGCCCGATGCCGGCATCTTTTCGAATCGGCAATTTCCGCTCAATGCGGTTGCAGTGGCCCCACAGGGGAAACACCTGTTGTACGTCAATGCGTATGACGGCACGCTGAATATGCTTGCCATCACCAGCAGGCAGCAAACGAGCGTAGGCATCCCCAGCAAACTGTACGCCGTGAATGCTCTAGTCGCTACGCCTGGTGCAGGGGGCGCGGACGGGATAGATTTGTATGCAGTTAGCGCAAGTAATAATTCCGTTACGGTGGTCGGGATGGTCGGCGATCTGACGACTGCCCGCCCGCGTGTTTTTGCAACGAAACATCTCGACCAACCCCTGGCAGGAACATGGGTGCGTGATTCTGTCTTTATTACGAACAGCCAATTATTGCGGCATCCGGAAATCATCAACGAGGATCGTGATGCGCTTCGTCCATTCTCCATGGTCCGGTTGAGTGCCGCGTATTTCAGCGAGCAGGCAGTCAATCCGATTCTGGATCCAGTTCTGGGACAATAGCGAAAGGAGACCCATCATGACCCAAAATACACCCTATCGAGTAGCGCTGCTTTACCCCGGAGACCGCGAAGCAAGGAAAAGCGCATCGCCCGAGACCAGCCGTTTTCTCAAGGTATTTCAGGCACTGAGCACGCTCGGCGTTCAGGCGGAACCCGCCGTCTATCATGACGATTTTTGCGACGAGGTGCGAGCGCAACTGATGCAGGTTGACGGCGTGCTGGTGTGGTTCAATCCCAACGAAGGCGGGCGTGACCGCTCAGTACTGGACGCCTTGCTGCGCGAGGTGGCGGCGGCGGGTGTTTTTGTCAGCACCCACCCCGATATCATTCTCAAGCTTGGCACCAAGGAGGTGTTGTACCAAACGCGAACGCTCGGATGGGGCAGCGATACGCATTTGTATCGCACGATGGAACAAATGCGCCGCGAGCTTTCCGCGCGGCTGGCGGACGGGCAGGCGCGGGTACTGAAGCAATACCGCGGTCAAAGCGGAGATGGCGTGTGGAAGGTGGAACTTGCGGCCGGCGCCGGCGACGCGTCGCCGTCGGAAGAAACCCCGGTGCGCGCACGCCACGCCAAGCGCGGCAGCATCGAGGAAAAAATATCGTTGGGTGAGTTTTTCCAACGCTGCGCGCCGTATTTTGCCGGCGACGGCCGGATGATTGATCAAGCCTGGCAGCCGCGTTTGCCGGAAGGCATGATTCGCTGCTACCTTGTGCACGGCAAAGTGGAAGGTTTCGGTCATCAGGCCATCAACGCGCTGTATCCCGCGCCGCCCGGCGCGCCGCCGGAAGCAGCGCCCGCGCCCGGTCCGCGCCTTTATCATCCATCGACGCTGCCGGCGTTTCAGGCGCTCAAGCGCCAGTTGGAACAGGAATGGGTGCCAGCGATGCAGCGGTTGCTAGAGATACCTACCGAGCAACTGCCGGTGTTGTGGGATTGCGATTTCATGCTCGGACCGAAGAATGCCTCCGGCGAAGATACCTATGTGCTGTGCGAGATCAACGTCAGCAGCGTGTCGCCGTTTCCCGATGCCGCGGTGGCGCCGCTGGCACGGGCCGTGCTCGCGCGGATGCGCTGATGTGTCCGTTGGGGCTCGAGATCTTTGCAGATGATTTTCTCGGATCAAAGGTTCCTGTCTCCCCAGGCCCGCATGAACGCCTTGACTCCAGGACCGTCCGGCAGAGATTTCATTTGCTCGACATCGGACAAGGTCACGGGTTCGTAGCCGGTGGTTGAAGTCGCCACGCAGAACACGTTCATCCAGTATGTCCCACAGCAGCGGCATTTCCCTAGCAGAAATTCAAAGCCGCCAGCATGGCCCAGATCAAGCTCAGAAATCCACGATGGCTTTTTGCAACAGGTTGGCTGAAGCATGGGCGAATTGACATTTTACGGAACTTAGCCAGCACTCAATCCAGCCGTACGTTCACCTGTTTCACCACGGCTTTCCAGCGCGCGTCTTCGGTTTCCAGAAACTTGCGGAAGTCATCCGGCGAGCCGGGCGTGATGTCGAGCGTAACGGAGGTAAAGCGCGCTTTCACGTCGGGCGCATTCAGTGCCTTGTTGATTTCGCTGTTCAATAAGGCAACGACGTCCTTGGGCGTTCCCGCCGGGGCGAGCATGCCGTACCACTGGTAGGCGATGAAATCCTTGATACCGGATTCCTGGAACGTGGGCACGCTGGGCAGTAGCGAGTGGCGCTGCGCGCTGGTGATGGCGAGTGGTTTCAGTTTGCCCGCGCGCACATGCGGAAACGACGCAGGCGCGGCATTGATTACCAGCGGAATCTGTCCGGCCATCGCATCGATCAGCGACGGCCCGCCGCCTTTATACGGCACGTGGTTCAGCGTGAGACCGGTTTTCAGCCGCAACCATTCGTAAGTCATGTGCGGTCCGCTGGCAAGGCCGCTGGTGCCGACCGCGAACTTGGAGGTTTGCGCGGGTGTCATCGCCAGCAGTTCTTTCAGCGTACTCACGCTGAACGACGGATGTGCTGCCATGATCTGCGGCGATGTTGCCACCAGATTGAGCGGCGCAAAATCCTTCACCGCATCGTACGGGGGTTTGCTGTAGACCAGTGAGTTGATGCTGTGCGGCTGGTCGGCGAGGATCAGGGTGTAGCCATCGGGCGTGGCTTTGGCTGCGATTACCGTGCCGATGAGACCGGTGGCGCCAGGGCGATTATCGACCACAAACGTTTGTCCCAAGGCGTCCGCGAGTTTTTGCCCGATGGCGCGTCCGGTGAGATCGGAGCCACCGCCGGGCGGGTAGGGCACGATCACGCGCACCGGACGCGAAGGGTATTTATCGGCGGCGCTGGCTGCCAGAGGAGATAGCGCGCTGACGGCAAGCAATGCCAAGAGGTATTTCAACGGCACTCTCCCAATTGCTGTTAATCCGACGCAAACAGGGCGCGCGGCGGCGCCACGCGGCGGAACACGATATCGCCGTACCATGCATGCGCATTTTCGCCGGTGTTGTCGGTATCGGTCATGACCGCAATCGCCGTGATGCGGCCCGGCTCCTCGCCGAAGGCGCGTTTGTAATCCTCATACACATTGCGCGTGATGTCCTGCCACGTGCCCACCTTGTCGCGGCCCGATTCGGCGACGATCATTTTGATGCGCGAGGTGTGCAGGTTGGGCAGCACGCGATCGTGCGGGGCGCGGTTTTCCCAGATGTACATCAGCGTGGCGTAGGGCAACTGCTGGCGCGTGACCAGCCGCACATTATCGAAAAACATGCGGTCGTCGAGATCCAGCGAGTCGATATCCCCGGCGAAACTCACCACCACGCGCACTGGCGAATCTTCGAGGTGCCGGGTGGTGTTGTCAGCGCTTTTGATGAGGTCATCCACCTTCCACTGCCAGCTCAGCAGCGGGTACTGTTGTGGATCAATATCGAGCTTATGCACCAGTCCGGATGCCGAGTTTTCCGCCTTGGCTTTGACTGCGGTGCGGCCATCGGTATCCACCAGTTTGTATTCGGTGGATTTCTTGAAGCGCGACAGCGTCCACACGCGCCAGCCGTTGGGCAACGTGTCGCCGGGCTCGTTGTCGGAAAAGAGTTTGACGTACGGCAGCGCAATCTCGGCGGGGCCGTCCGGCATGCTGGCGCAGCCGGTAACAACCGCCAACGCGGCAATCAGCAAGGCGCGCCACGTGGCTGCCGCAGACCGATGCAACATCTTCTCCTCCGGGGTGAAACTGGGTTTTGTTATCGCGGTGCTACTGCCGCGCGCCATTCTAGCAACAACACAGCCTCGTTCGCAGAGATGTGATATAAGTATTTGTTTTTATTGATTATTTTTGAACTATCATTTCCCGCGCCAGTGGCGGATTGGCGCTGAAATAACGTTTGATGCCGGCGAATATCGCCTCGGCCATTTTGGTCTGATAGGCATCGTCGTTGAGGCGGCGTTCTTCATCCGCGTTGGTGATGAAGGCGGTTTCGACCAGGATCGACGGAATGTCTGGCGATTTCAGCACGGCGAATCCGGCTTGCTCGACGTTGTTCTTGTGCAGTTTGTTGATGCCGCCGATTTCGCCGAGCACCGCCTTGGCGAGTTTCAGGCTGTCGTTGATGGTGGCGGTCTGCGACAGATCCAGCAGCGTCTGCTTGAGATACGGATCGGGTACGTCAAGATTCACACCACCAATGAGATCGGCCTCGTTTTCCTTTTTCGCCAGCCAGTTGGCCGCGGCGGAGGTCGCGCCGCGTTCAGACAGCGCGAACACCGACGAGCCGCGCGCGTCGGGGCGCGTGAACGCATCCGCATGCACCGACACGAACAAATCCGCGTTGGCGCGCCGGGCTTTCGCCACGCGCGCGCCGAGCGACATAAAGTAGTCGCCGTCGCGCATCATTACTGCCCGCATGTTTGGTTCCTGGTCGATACGTTCCTTCAATTTGCGCGAGATGGCGAGCGTGACGTTTTTCTCCCATGAGCCGTGGCGGCCGCGCGCGCCGGGGTCTTCGCCGCCGTGGCCGGCATCAATGGCAATGATGATCATGCGCCGCGAGGGTGCCAGTGCGGGCGCGGCGCGAGCGGTCTTTTCGGGCGCGCGCGCGGCAGCCTTTTCCGGCGCCACGACGGGTGCGACTGCGGGCGCGGCCGGGGGCGCGTCAGCCTGACGTTCGCGGGTTTCCAGCAGGGCCATCAGCGGATCGGGCGGCGCCAGCGGATAAATGTCGAGTGCCAGCCGGTGTCCGTAGCCCGCCACCGGCGTCAGCGCGAATATCTGCGGCTTGACTTCCGATTTGAGATCGAACACCAGGCGCACTACACCGGGCTTGAACTGCCCGACGCGCACCGATTTTACATAGGGATCATTGGCGCCGATTTTTTCCGCGAGGCTGTTCAGCGTGGCGTTCAGCGACACGTTTTCCAGATCGACCACCAGCCGTTCCGGATTTTTCAGGCTCATCATCTGGTGGCGTATCGGCTGCGGCGCTTCCAGCGTGACGCGGGTATATTCCGCAGCGGGCCATACGCGCGCGGCGGCAATCTGTACATCGGCGGCGAGTGCGGTGGTGGCGTAGCCGATGCAGGCCAGCACGATCAGGCACAGCAGGAAGGGCGCGAGGGCAGAATCGCGCGGGCGCAGCATCCAGGTGAATGGCGCTCCAGTGGCACGAACTACGGCGTTTGTAACCTTTTCAAGCACGAGAAACCTACCTCCGAGTCAGCGAAGATCGACACGTTTCTCCCCGAACCCACGACTTGCAACATCACCCTCAAGTCCGCCGGGGGTAGCCCAGCGGCTTTATTTGATTTTTCCGGCCACTCCACCAGACACACCGACTGCGGGTTGAAATACTCCCTGAAGCCGGCTTCCCCGAGTTCTTGTGGGTCGCTGAACCTATAAAAATCAAAGTGATACAAGTATAACCTAGAAACTTCATAAACTTCAACCAAAGTGAAGGTCGGGCTTTTGACCTTGCCCTCGTAGCCCAGTCCGCGCAGTAGCCCCCGCGCCAGCGTGGTCTTGCCCGCCCCCAGCTCGCCGACCAGGTAAATCACCATTCCCGGCACGATGCACGCCGCCAGCGCCCGTCCCAGGGCCAGCGTGTCGGCTTCGGCGGGAAGCGAGCGGGTAAACTCGGTGCTATGTCCGGACACGTGAAAACTTCAGGTGATGTTGATCTGGCCGCGCTCGCGCGCGACATCAAACAATGGGCGCGGGAACTGGGATTTCAGCAGGCCGGTATCGCCGACTGCGATTTGTCGGCGGCGGAACCCAAGCTGATGGCATGGCTGGAAAAAGGTTGGCACGGCGATATGGATTATATGGCACGCCACGGCACCGCCCGCAGCCGGCCATCCGCCCTGGTGCCGGGCACGCTGCGGGTGATATCCGCGCGCATGGCTTATCTGCCCGAAGGTGCGCGTGCGGTCGAGGATGTGCTGGACGAACCGGATCGCGCGGTCTTCGCGCGCTATGCGTTGGGACGCGATTATCACAAAGTACTGCGACATCGCCTGCAACAACTGGCGGATCGCATCTCCGCCGCCATCGGCGAATTTCAATACCGCGTGTTCACCGATAGCGCGCCGGTAATGGAGGTCGAGCTCGCGGTCAAGGCGGGCATCGGCTGGCGCGGTAAACACACGCTGCTGCTCAACCGCGAAGCCGGCTCGTATTTTTTTCTCGGCGATATCTACACCGATTTGCCGCTGCCGGTGGATACCGCTACCGGCGAACACTGCGGCACGTGCGCCAAATGCATCAGCGTGTGCCCCACGCAGGCGATAGTCGCGCCGTACCAACTCGACGCGCGACGCTGCATTTCGTATCTCACGATTGAACACAAAGGCTCGATCCCGGAAAACTTGCGTCCGCTGATCGGCAACCGCGTCTACGGCTGCGACGATTGCCAGATGGTGTGCCCATGGAACCGCTTCGCGCAGGCGAGCAATGAGCCGGATTTCGCCGTGCGCAACGGCTTGGATAACGCCACGCTGGTGGAGTTGTTTGCGTGGAGCGAAAGCGAGTTCAACGACAAACTTGCCGGCAGCGCGATACGGCGCATCGGGTATGAGCGCTGGCTGCGGAATTTGGCGGTGGGGATGGGCAATGCATTGCGTGTGTTGGACAATGCGCGCGTTGCGAGGGCCATTGCAGATGCGCTACGTGCGCGGGCCGATCATCCATCGGCTCTGGTGCGAGAGCATGTGGCTTGGGCAATTGCTCAAAATAGTCAATAAAAACATAAAGTTATATCGCTGTAATGGCTGGCTGCCAAGCCGTCGATTTTGCCGGGCTTGGTCGTGGGTGTAGCATGAAGTCGTATTTGATTTATATGGTAATGACCCAATGAAAACGCAGGGGAGATGAGCATGAATATATGTACCGCGACGATTCGTTATTTGCTACTGGTGGCTTGCGCGTTTGCGATGCCGTTAGGCGCACAGAATTATCCAGTCAAGCCCGTGCGGATCGTGGTTCCTTTCGCGCCCGGCGGTGGAACGGATGTGCTGGCGCGCGTGATAGCCAAGCACCTGCATGACCTGACTGTGCAGCCATTCATCGTAGACAATCGGGCGGGAGCCAGCGGCCTGCTCGGAGCGGAGGTCGTGGTCAATTCACCGCCGGACGGTTACAACGTACTGATGACGACCGCGACGCTGTCGATCGTCCCCACCTTCATGGGCGGAGCGATGAAGTTCCAACCCATGCGGGATCTGGCGCCTGTGGTTCAGGTGGGCACCACGCCGATGGTGCTGATCGTGCATCCGAGCGTTCCGGCGCGCAGCCCGCGCGAGTTCATTGCGCTGGCCAAATCGAAGCCCGGCGTTTTCAACGGCGCGATCAATGTACCCGGAAGTACCAGCCACTTATCGGTGGAGATGTTCAAGCAACTGACCGGCACCTCCGTGACCGGCATACCGTACAAGGGCGGCGGGCCATCGATGATTGCGGTGATAGGTGGTGAAGTCGATTTTCAGTTCGCCGAGGGCCTGCTCGCGATGCCGCAGGTCAACGCGGGCAAGGTGCGCGCGCTGGCGGTGACAACACCGGAGCCGGTGGCGTTTTTTCCCAAGTTGCCGACCATGCATTCGATCCTGCCGGGACTCATTTCCGATAACTGGTTCGGTCTGTATGTGCCTTCGGCGACACCGCGCGCTGTGGTGACCACGCTCAATGCGGCGGTGAACAAGGCGCTTCAGATGAAGGATGTGCTCGCCATTTTCGAGCGCGACGCCGTGGTGGCGAGAGGCGGCACGCCGGAGCAGCTTGCGGCGCATCTCAAGAGCGAAACCGTGCGATTTGCAGAAATCATCCGCAAGGGCAATATCACGATGCAGTAGCGGGCTGACAGGGAAAGCAAAACCTAGTAACCACAGATGAACACAGATGAACACGGATAAGATCAAGGTCAAAGGCGCTGGCAAGAAACGGAATCGAGTATTTGAAGTTATCTGTGTTTATCTGTGTTCATCCGTGGTTCCATTGTTTTTCACGGGTTTCGCGTTCGCACAATCTGCTTCGACGAGCTCAGGACAGGCGTACCCCAGCAAGCCCATCCGCCTCATCGTGCCGTTTCCCGTCGGCGGCGGCGTGGATGGTGTGGCGCGCATTGCGTTTGCGCGCGTGTCGGAATCGCTGGGTCAGCAGACCGTGATCGATAATCGCAGCGGCTCTGGTGGCGTGATCGCAGCGGAGACCGCGGCGCGCGCGGCGCCGGATGGCTACACCCTGTTTTTCGGCACCACGGCCACACAAGCGATTACGCCACATTATTACAAGAAGCTCCCGTACGATCCGTTGAAGGATTTTGCGCCAATCAACCTGATCGCTGGCGCGGGTTACATTCTCGTGGTGCATCCGTCGGTGCCGGCGCATTCGGTGAAGGAATTTATCGCGTTGGCGAAGGCCAAGCCGGGTGCGCTGAATTACTCGTCGTCGGGCAACGGCTCGGTGCTGCATCTCACCACCGAGATGTTTCGCGGCATGGCGGGCATCAACATCGTGCATGTCCCATACAAGGGGGCGGCGCCCGCGCTGACCGATCTCTTGAGCGGGCAGGTGCAGCTCACCTTCAACCCGGCGTCGGTGATGTTGCCGCACATCCGCTCCCAACGCGTGCGCGCGTTGGGCGTGACCAGCGCAAAGCGCACGCCGCTCATGCCGGAGTTGCCGACCATCGCCGAATCCGGCATGCCGGGCTACGAAGCCTCCGGCTGGTACGCCGTGCTCGCGCCGGCGGGCACGCCGCAGCCGATCATCGCGCGGCTGCATCGTGAATTGCAAAATGCGCTGAGCGAGCGCGACGTCAAGGAGCGCTTCGCCGCCACCGGCGTGGAGCCGATCGGCATGACACCGGAACAGTTCGCCGCCTATATGCGCGAAGAACACGTGAAATGGGGCAAGGTAGTGCGTGCGGCGGGTGTGAAGGTCGACTAAAATTGTCAATAAAAACAAATAGGTACGACATAGAGGCCGATGTACTGGTGATCGGCGGCGGGCTGGCCGGGCTGTGCGCGGCGATCGAAGCCGCGAACACGGGCACGCAGGTGGTGCTGCTGGAAAAGCTCGGCGAGTGTGGCGGCAGCAGTGTGCTGTCGGGCGGATTGCTGGCGTTCTCGGGCACCGACATGCAGAAGGCCGCCGGCATCAGCGACAACGAAACGCTGCTCTACGACGATTTGCGGCGCGCTGGTCAGTATCAAAACGTTGAAGCGCTGGTGCGCACCTATGTCGCAAAGCAGATGGCTGCTTACCAGTGGCTGTTAAAACTGGGCACGAAATTCA